>CAJQQM010000097.1 GCA_905480485.1 uncultured Aureispira sp. | reverse complement strand
TTGGAATTTGAGGATGTTAGCGCAGTAGAATTGCCGTTCATAAACATACTGTCAGGGACATTAATGAGAATGACATTGTCTTCAAATATAGAATTGCTTCCGACCCCAGGAAAATTATTGGGTAACTGTTGTCGCCCTGCTACTTGATTGATAAAGTTGTTAGGGTTCGAACCGCTATTGTCTCCACCTGTAGTAGTTCCTGTAACGTTTATGTAGGTACTAATGTAAGAATCAATCATTTCTTGGCAAGGAACATCTGGAAAAATTTTGCCATTAAAACAGTAATTTTTGTACGAGTAGTGGAACTGAATTGAAAATTCCTCGCATTGATCAGCTTGCATATTACCCAAGTCAAACTTATAGCTTCCGTCAGGCAACAAATAAAAAGGTTTTGATGCCTGTTTGAGGGTTTTGTTGTCGGCTACCTTGAGTATTAAATAGGCGTTATCCGCTATACTGTTGCCAAGGTTGCAATACGAAACTCTGTATTGATTGTTGTTCATTGCAGGGCTTATTTCTAAAACCATCATCGGGCAATGTGTACTGCTTGACGAATTAATAGGGCCCTGCGCTATTAATGAAAAGTGTAACAGGCTTAGTAAAACCGTAGCTATTGATATTGTAATTTTCATAGGAATTGTTTTAAATTTCAAAAGCTGAGCAAAGGATTGTGTACTAAATTTAACATAAATGACTTAGATAATTTAATACAAAATTATATATTTATCAGTAATTGAAGTAGTGCTTTTTTTGACTATTAAGTTGAAATACAGGTTAAATAGGTTTTAAAGGCAACTTTTATAGTGTTAAATACATTAATTTATCAGAAAAATTATGTTGTTTAACTGTAAATTAAAAGGAAAATAACGTTAAGAACTTTAAAAGCTTTGCTGCCACAACATTAACAAGATAGGGAGAGGGTGTAGTTTTTGTTATTGTGCCACACGAATAGTGCCAATTAACAGTAAAATAGTGATTTAATTAACAATGCCTTATTATTTTTCAATTTTTAACATTTGTTGGTGTTTGAGAGCTTTCGGCAAACTAAATTTTTAGATTTAAATATCTAAAGTTTACAAATAGGCTAACAAAGGGTTGATGGCAAAATAAATGGGTAAATACAACTGAATTATGTATAAAAGTAAGCTGATAAGACTATTTCAATCCTTGGACGATACCGAAGCGCGTCAGTTCAAAAAATGGGTGTATTCACCCATCCACAACAAACATAAAGATGTCTGTAAGCTGTACGACTATTTATTTAGTAAGCAAGAAATCGACCCTCATTATACAGAAAGAACAAAAGTTTTTGCCTTTTTGTATCCTAAAGAATCGTTCAATATGCCCCGATTGCGGCATATAATGTCTTTTGCCACCGATGTTTTAGAAGCGTTTATACAATATAAGGAAACGAGTATGAGCAAAGAAAACAGGGATATACATCTGCTACGTAGCTTCAGACGAAGAAATTTAAAAAAAGAGGCTGAAAAACAACAAAAGTATATTCGTAAAGAATTAGCTAAACAGCCTATCCAAAACGAAGCTTTTTATTGGTTGAATTACAAATTAGAAGTAGAACAATTTATCATGCTTTCGGACGGGGACCGCCCCGAAAACACCAATTTGCAAGTGGTGATGAATAGTGCTTCGGTAGTATTTGTATTGAGTATACTGCGCTATGCTTGTAACTGTATTTCGCACCAAAACCTATACAAACAAAGTTATCAAATTCCTTTCATAGAGGCAATAGTAGCTGCTATTCAAAACAATGCTTATCAAGATATCATTAGTATTCAAATCTATTACGCCTGTTATGTTTCTTTAATGCAGCCCGAACAAGTCGAATCCTATCAAAAGTTGCGGCGGTATTTGGATGAATACCCTCAGATTTTGCCGGCCAATGAATACAAACAGGTTTATGAAATGGCCCTTAATTTTTGTATTAAACGCTTAAACAAAGGGGATAAAATATATGCAGAGGAGGCCTTTCGTCTATATATGAAAGGAATAGATAATAAGATTTTGTTAGAAAAGGATATTCTAAGTCATTTTGCTTACAAAAATATAGTGGCCATAGGGTTATATTTAAATAAAACAGCGGCAATCAAACGTTTTATTGAAAAAGGAGGAGAACTCTTACACCCAGATTATCGCGAAAATTATATTCACTACAACACTGCAAAGTACTATTTTTCTAATCGAGAATTTGATACGGCAAGGGGGCTTTTGATTTCGATGGATTATGATGATATCTTTATGACCGTAGATGCTAAAATGATGATGTTGAAAATGTACGTAATGCAAGGGGAATTTGACTTAATGGAATCATTTGTCAAAAGTTTCGCACAGTTTTTACGTAGGAAATCACAATTGAGTTATCATCGCAAAGGTTTTCTAAATACCTTACGGTTGACAAAGAAATTGATATATGCTTTTACCAAAAAAGAAAAAGCGCAGTTGTTAGAAGAAATTAGCGAAACAAACCCACTCCCCGAAAAAAAATGGTTGCTAGAACAATTAAATGCTCGGTAGTTACAGTTGGATAGGTCCTTTGCCGACATGGTCTTTTAGGAAAGACCCTTGTTCGCAGTGCTGTACCAAATCTTGCTGAATAAATTCTTGAACCTCTGCGGCAATTGAATGAGGATACAACAAATGCATATTAGGGCCTGCATCCATACTAAAATACAAGGCTAAACCTGTTTTTAGACGCCACTGACGAATTTTTTTGATAATTTCTAGCGACTGACTTTCCATTAAAATATACGATGGATTAGAGGTCATCATTAGGGCATGTAGTTGCAAGGCTTCTTGTTCAGCTATGCGGCCAAATGCGTGCACATCTCCAGTTTTCATTGCCTGCAGTAATTCCTTTAGATTGTCGTGCGCTTGTTGATAGCGCACAGATGCGAAAGGGTTACTATCCATTAGTGCATGACCGGCAGTACTAGAAACTGACTTTTCGGATTTGCTGACCAATAAGATGTCATCGTGGTAGGATAGAAAAACCGCATCAACTGCTTGACCATAAGGCGTTGCAAAATCGTTAGAACTGTCCTCTGCTAAATCAGTAGCACCCCAAACCGCCAAATGAGGATAAACCGAACGGGCGGCAGAACCTGAACCAAGACGGGCAATCATAGAGGCGCGGCGATAAAAGTAATCTTCGGATTGTGGTTGCGCACTCAATTGTCTTTCCATAGTGCATAGGCACAATGCCAAGGCGCTCATTGCCGAAGCGGAAGAGGCAATGCCTGCCGAATGAGGAAAGGAGTTTTGAGAGGCAATCGTTAGCTTATACTCTGTGAGAAAGGGCATTATATCGGTAATGCTCGACAGAAATTTCTGAAGCCTTTCCTTGAATTTTGTGTTTTCCTCGCCTTCAAATGTAAATGCCAATTCAACAAGGCCGTTTCCTTGTTTTGGTTCAAATTCGAGGGATGTTTCGGAATAAGCATTCTGAAGGGTAAGACTAATCGATGCATTGCGCGGAAGTTGTCTTCCGTATTTACCCCAATATTTTATAATAGCTAAATTAGAAGGGCTGCGCCAGGCGATCCTAGAGTTTTTCATGAATGGTGAATGATCTGATTTATGAATAGCACAAAAGTAACAATAGTCTAGAGACAAATGTTTAAAAAGAAGGATTAATTTGCAGAAATTAATAGACCAAATAAAGGCTTAATTCATTTTTATTAAATCCTCGTAGCTGAGTAAGGTATCAAACCCTTTTTTGTTGAAATAAGCGGCTGTCTCCTCGTAGCTTTTGTCGCTTGTGACCAGTACAAAATCGCCACCCCAACCACCTAAAGATTTGACGGCTCCCCAGTAATCAGAAAAATAAACTTCTTTGGCTTTAGGTTGTTTGATAATACTCTGAACGAGCGATTCATGTTCTTCAAGAAGCGCATCAAAATCAGCTAAATTGTTGGTGTATTGTGCTATATCATGTGTTATCTGTGTAATCCGTGGCAAGGGCTTTTCGCGTTCTTCAGGAGCCGTAATCATATAGTGCACCACGGCTTCTCGGGTGTTTTGTTTTTTCCCTAAATAAACAAAATAAAGTTGATGCTTAAAAACAGGATCAAAGCCTGAAGGTTCCCATCGGTTGTTTCCATTAAACTTTTGAAACAATGTAGGGCCCTCGGCAGTAGCCGCAACTATATCATAGCCCGAACCTCCAAATGTTTTGTGAAGCAATTCAAAAGGGTCTATAGCTGCCCAACTCGCAATCATGGTAATAAGTGTAGAACTAGAACCTAAGCCCCAGTTGCGGTCAAATTCTAATTGACATTTAACATCCAAGGCATCGCCTGAGGACAAAAAGCTAGGATTCATTTGTTGTGCTTGCTTCAAAATATTTTGCAGGGTGTTTGCAACCGCTTCTTTATCCGATCCTCCATCTATAGATTGTAGGGCCAAATCGGCTAAATTAAAATTGGCTTCAAACCAAATCTGATCATCTTTGGTATAACTCTTCCAGTTTAGAACAGCCTCTTTTACATCAGACGCTTTTACTTCTATTTTTTGCCCTAGGCGAGTCGGAAGGGTAAGTGCAACGGCACCTTCGGTTACAAAATATTCGCCCGTCAACAATAATTTGCCATTTGTACGCATTGAAAATACCATAATGTTATAATTTAGTTGTTTTACGCTTTTTGATCTTTCAGAATAAAATGATAGGGTAGAGTTACTCTAAAATTAGCGATTTTTTATTAATTTAACTATGATTAATTAAAAAAATATGTACCATTTTTAGACAAAGCCGCTGCTATATGCCTTGCTGACAAAAATAATCGATCATTTTTTGACAGGTATATTCATCTGTATACCTTTACTATTTAGTATGATTTTTTACACAACTTTACAAGTTTAAATTTTATGAAATACCCTATTATTTTTACGGTTTTGTTACTAATAAGTCAAGCTGTGCAATTAACAGCCCAACAATTGATCGACGATACGAAGGTCATCAAAGTTCTGATGTTTGAAAACGAGCACAAAGACAAAAAAAGAATGATCAATGAAACGGCACGCATCAAATACAAGTTGCGTTCAGATTCTAAACAGGTAATCAAGGGCACCTTAGAGGATATAAAGAAGGATAAAATGATTGTAGATGGAAAGGATGTGTACTATAATGACTGTAGCATGATTGCCGGGAGAGTATTTAACGAAGAGGTTTTGGCCGGTGGTATAATGAGCGGTACCGGCTTAACTACCATTATATTTGGAGCTGCTTTGGCGGGCAACATCATTGTCGGCGGTACTATTGTGGGCAGTGGATTGGCCGTGTTAGTGGCAGGTATAATTATGGTGACCAAATCTAAACGATTCAACCTAGACAAAGGATGGGAAGTATACGGTGCAGAGATTATTTACAATCCCGCTACCTAAAAAAAGCCCTCATCATTTAATGATGAGGGCTTTTGTATTTAAGGTTCTTTGGTCGAATCTTCTTCAGGTTTGACGGTAAGTAGTACCGCTTTTTGTAGGTCTAAATACTGTTTAGCCATATCCTGAATGTCCTGCATGCTTAGGTTTTCTAAGTACTGATCATAATTGTATATTTCGCTCAAATCTCTATCATCTTTGTAATACGAAACAATAGCATTCCTCCAGAAACTATTTTTTTCTAAATCACTTTCTCTTCCTCGGCGTAGTGTTTCTTTTACTTTATTATAGTTTTCTTCAGAAGGGCCATTTTTGATAAGTGATTTAACTTCATCCTTAACGGCAGCCACCAAATTTTCGACATTTTCTGGAGCACACTGAAAAAATACTGTAATATCGGAATAACTCATAGGCTTATTTTGCATGCCTCCCCCAACATAAGGGCTATAAACGCCGCCTTTGTCTTCTCTAAGATTTTCACGAACCATAATGCTAAGTACCTTAGACATAGCGGTCATTTTAAATCCTATTTCAGGAGTCCACGGCGTTTCTTGTACAAAACCCATGTATACATTAGCCTGTGGTGCCAATCCTTTTTTGAGGTTTTGCGTAACAGCCTCCTTCGGCAATTCAATCCCTACATTTTTCCAATTTTCCTTACGGTCGGTACTCGGCAATGACGCTAGGTACAACTCGAGTTGTTTTCTAATTTTTGCAGGTTCGAAATTGCCAACAAATACAAAAGTAAAGTCGCTAAAGTCCGCAAATCGATCATTATAGATTTCGTAAATTCTATCAAAATTAATTTTATCCATATCATCTTCGCTTGGCAAAGCAACGCGACGCATATGACCATTAAATTTAATTTTAGAAAGTTCTTTCTGAAAGAAAACACGCGGACTAGAGACTAAGTTGCGCAACTGTTCTTTGTTTTGCGTGATAATGCGGTCAAAAGACTCTTTGTCTTTACGAGGTTGAGTTCCGTACAAATGAATTAGCTTCAGAAGCGTTTCAAAATCCTCGACCGATGACGAACCATAGAATCCTTCGTACAATTCACCGATGTAAGGGCTTACTTGAACGGTTTTTCCAGTGAGCTTCTTTTCGAGGGCAATCATATCAAATGCAGCAAGGCCGGCTTCTTCAATCATACCTGCAGCGTTGCTAGCCGAATAAAAATCTTTGTCTTCGTACAAGGAGTGTCCACCCGGGCTGTAAGCGTTGAACAAAATTTTATCATTCTGAAATTCAGTAGGTTTCATCACTACTCGAATGCCGTTTGATAGCTTAAATTCGGTAATATTCAATTCTTTTTCTTCTGTTGTCTTTTCTTCGACTACTTTTCCGGCTACTGGCATTTTGTCCATCAAAGGCATGTCTAAAAATTTATCTTTGTAAGCCTCTGTTTCAACAGCACTGTATTCCGATACTATTTTTTTGACTTCATCTTCGGTAGGAATAAGTACCGATTTTTTTTCAGGAGCTGTAATAACGATCGCTCTGTTTTTGTTGATAATCCAGTTTTTGGCAAGCTTGTTAATTTCCGCCAATTTGATAGTTGGCAAAAACTCTTTCATGAGTTGCAAATCTTTTTCAGCACCAAACATCGGAGCGTTTTCTAGAAAATGATAGACACACTGCATCGCTAGACGTGCCGAGGTTGTTTTGTCTTTCTCCTTGAATTTGTTTTCAGCACTTTTGAGTAAGGATAGTTTTTGACGTTCCAATTCTGTTTCGGTAAAACCATGTTGCAAAACCCGGGTATTTTCGGTCATAAGAATTTTTAGAGATTCTTTAATACCATCTTCTTTGGCTTGTGCACTAGAATAATAAACGTCTTTAGCACGCACAAATCCGCCATAGCCAGACCCCGCATAAATAAAAGGGGCTTCTTTTTGTTGTCCAATTTCGTCCAATCGACCACTCAACATACTATTGTATAGTTGATGCATCATTGTTGTACGGTAATCATCTAGTGTTTTAACTTTCATGGAAGGCAACTTAGTATACAGCTGAATACTTGTACTTGTTGCTTCTTTGTCGGTAGCTACTGCAACAAACATTTCGTCGTGCCCAGGTACTTCGTATGTTTTTTTCTCTCTTGGGTTTTCAGGATTTTTCAAACCCGAGAACTTTTCTTTGATTTTGGCTTCTATAGCGTCTACATCCAAATCGCCAACAACAATAATTGCTTGCAAATTGGGGCGATACCAATCTTTGTAAAATCTTCTAAATCGATCGTGCGGAGCATTTTGAATGATATCCATCGTTCCAATAGGCAAACGATTGGCATATCTTGTTTTGTAAAAAACTTTAGGCCACCATACGTGTCGCATTCTTTCGTCTGCTCCAAGTCCTGTTCGCCACTCCGATTCGATAACGCCACGTTCTTTGTCGATTTCTTCTCCCTCAAAAGCAATTCCTGTAGCCCAATCACTCATGACCATTAAGCCCTTGTCTACTAATCCTTCTTTGTCGGTCGGCAATTGCAGCATATAAACGGTTTCGTCAAAAGAGGTGTAGGCATTCAAATCTGCGCCAAACCGCACCCCTGTTTTTTCCAAAAAATTAATTAAATCATTCTTTTTG
The DNA here is from genome assembly GCA_905480485.1 of uncultured Aureispira sp. Taxonomy (GTDB): domain Bacteria; phylum Bacteroidota; class Bacteroidia; order Chitinophagales; family Saprospiraceae; genus Aureispira. The sequence continues at coordinate 2,351 of CAJQQM010000097.1, read as the reverse complement.
AAATTAGTGGTACCATTAAATGCCATGTGCTCCACAAAATGCGCTAAACCCAATTGATCATCATCTTCTTGCATCGAACCTGCATTGACAGCAAGGCGCAATTCGATTCTGTTTTCAGGTTTGGCATTTCTACGAATATAATAACGCATTCCATTGTCTAAAACCCCCGTACGAACATCGGGTGTAAAGGGAAGTACTGCCATCATACCACTTTCGTTTTCGTCTGCATCAGTTGTTGTTGCAGCCGAAGACAGGTTACTCAAACCACTAAGGTCATTGCTGTTGTCTGTTTCCTCTTCAGCAAGTTCAGTGCTATTGGATTTGTTGTTTTTGGCTGTTGAATCAGAAGTGCTTTTGCAAGAAAACCCAAAAATACCCAGTAATAATACCAGAATAAATGCGTTCATTTTTATCGCATAACTCATATGTATATAGTTTTAATAGTTATTTAGTGAACAAAAATGTAGCGTCTTTATATAAGAGCTGTTATAATTCGAATTCCAAAAATAATTAAAATCATGATAATTCTCTTTTTTTTTCGACAAGTTGTAACAATCTATCCACAAAAATTGTTTTCTGTTAGGATTGTGCAATATCAAAAAAAATAGTACTTTTATTGTACGAGAACTGAAAATTGGGGTCTTTTAAAAGAATTTTCAAATTTTTTAATTTAGCGGTAACATTTAGTTAATTCTATTCATAAATGCTTGAAAAGAACGATAATCAGATACTAGAATCGATAAAACGTGGCGAGCCAAAAGTGCTAGAGAAGCTGTATGACGACATTCGACAGCCTTTCTTAGTGTGGGCGTCTCAGTTGTATCAGTGCGAAACAGAAGATGCAGTAGAGATTTATCAAAAAGCGTACACCATACTCTACATGAATGTCCGAAACGGCAAATTAACTTCGTTGACAAGCAGCGTGAAGACTTATTTGTTTTCGATAGGCAAAAATTTATTTAGAGAAAAATTTAGGAATAAACATAACCGCTTAGTCAATATTGACGATGTAAGCAATACAACTAGCTTTAATGCCGAAGTTGATGCCCATGTTTTGGATGCTTATGAAAGCACACATCAAAAAGAATTAGTTCGCAAGTTGTTGGCCGAAATAGGTGATCCTTGCAGCACTTTGCTAGAGTTGATGTTTATCAAAGGATATTCCGCCGAAGCAGTTGTACGTGAAATGAATTACAGTGATGAACGTGTGGTGAGAAAAAGAAAATCGCTTTGTCTCAAAAAGATGCGTGAAATGGTAGCTGAACGAAACGACTCAAATTTAAGGTAAGAATAGAATTGATTAAACCCCAATTGTTTAAAATTTAATGAGCATGAAACATGCAGAAAAAATAAGGCTAATTGAATCCTACTACCGAGGTGACATTTGCGATGCAGATCAGCTGTTATTCGATGCACTCCTCAAAGAAGATTCCACCTTCTCAGAAGAAGTAACCTCTTACGAAACTATATTTAGAGGCTTCGAGTCTTTGCACCTTGAAAAATTGCAAGAACAACTTTTTTCGTTCGAGCAAAAATACAAAGAAAAAGTATCAAAAGCTCCTGTTGAACCCGAAACAATACGTGCAGCAGTAGTGCGCCCAATACGATCTTATTATTACGCAGCTGCAGCAGTGGCGGTGTTGGTCTTTGCTGTATTTGGGTACAATCAAATGAATTCGTCGCCTTTCGAAAACAATTTTGTGGCAGATGGTAGTATTGCAATACATCTTTCGTCAATGCGTGCCGGTGATCAAACTCTTTCTCCTGTTGAAATACTTACTCGAGATGCTTATGCTGCTTATCAAGAACAAAACTATGATAACACCATAAAAATTCTGAGTTTGTACCAAGACGATTATCCTGAAATAGCATCGAAAGATTACCAATCATTTTTAGTTTTGGGCGTAGCATTTTTGGCCAACGGCGCTGCCAACGATGCAAAACTCAACTTTAACAAAATACTAGAAGCGAAGGATTCTTCCAATAAATTGTCTGCGCAATGGTATTTGTCTTTGGCAGAAATCAAACTCAATAACTTTGATGCGGCACAATCAATTCTCGAAGATTTGAGCAATTGTGAAGATAGCAAATTAAAAGATGATGCAACTCAGCTACTACAAGACTTATAATGCTTCAGTAGCATACTAGATATTAAAAGGCCCTTCACGAAAGGGTCTTTTTTTTTGGATATACTAGGAATGCTAAGAACTATTTTTTGGATAAAATAAAAAAAGGCTTTACATTTGTGTTCCAATTACGGGATGTAGCTCAGTTGGTAGAGTACGCGTCTGGGGGGCGTGAGGTCGCTGGTTCAAGTCCAGTCATCCCGACATTAAAGACACAATTGCTTA
>CAJQQM010000096.1 GCA_905480485.1 uncultured Aureispira sp. | reverse complement strand
ATAATATTTTTGCTCAATTTGTAGAACATCCCAACAATCCTTATCAAAGCTACAGTAAAAATGACCTGCATGATTATCTTAAATACGATGCTGCCTTAAAAAATATAGGCCAATTTCAATATTCAAATTTAGGGGCCGCACTTTTGGGCTACGCATTGTGCAAAAAAGCCAAATTAAGCTATGAGACCTACCTTCAAAAAAGTATTTTGGAGCCACTATCGATGCACCAAACAAGTACTAATCGGGCCAAACTGAAGGAAAAGCTCGTAAAAGGACTAGATAGCAAGGGCAATAGGGTAGAATATTGGGATTTTGATTGCATGGCCCCTGCGGGTGCTCTACTTTCAACGGCTCAGGATATGATGAAATTTTTACAATTTCAACTCTCAAGCCAATCAAAGGCAGTTCAAATTCAACAAACCGTAAGTTTTGAGGACAGTTCAACAGTATCCGTTGCTTTGTCTTGGTTGGTACTTAACAAAGCTCAAAAATCTTTATTGTTTCACAACGGCAGAACCTCCGGATTTTCGGCTGCAATGGCCCTAAACAAACAAGACCAAAAAGCTGTAGTCGTATTGACGAATGTAAGTGGAATGCATTCAAAAGTAGCGGCTATCGATGCATTATGCCTAGATTTAGTTCAATAATTAGCTAATTAATCTAGCAATAGCGCAAATCCAATTGATTATAACTATATTTGATTTACTATTTTTAGCGCTAACTTATATTTATGTTTGGTTCGAAAACTTCATTAACGGATAAAATCAAAGAGTCTTTAGCAGAATTTGTAGATGAGAAATTTGAAGATTACCGTGGTCAAATATCTAATGATTTATCGCAGGGCTTAGGCGGATTAGCGGGTTTAATTGCAATTTGGTCTTTGGTCATTATCTGTACCTTGTTTGTAGCCCTAAGTATAGCTCTGTTGCTCGGTTGGTTTTTTTCTTTTTGGTGGTCAACTTTAGGCTATGTATTCAGTTTTTTGTTGGTCAGTAGTTTGTTAATAGGGCTTGCCTTTTGTGTTATACGTTACAAAAAAACATGGATTGAAGCACCTGTTTACAAAATTATATCTCAATTATTAAACAATCCTAATTATAGAGAAACAAATCTTACAGACATCGACAATCAAGAAGATGAATCAATTGAAAAACATACGATTAGTAGCCGAGATACAACTGACAATATCAATCAAAATTAGCGGGATAAGCCCAAATGAGTAAAATTAATTTATCACTAAGTAGCCCTAATTTCTTTATAATCAACTTAAAGTATTCATAGAAGAGCCTTTCATGAGAAAAAAGCCGACTAAACACAATAAGAGCAATCCGAAACGTTTTAAAAAGAAACCATCCAAGAAGGATGCATCCGCGCCTATACGAACGATAAAACCAACAGAACAAGACCAAGATAAAGACCAAGAAATGCCTCTTGAATCTAGTGGTATGCGTCTTAACAAATACCTTGCGCATGCCGGAATTTGTTCACGAAGAAAGGCTGCAGAACACATCAAAAACGGCCTAGTATCTGTTAATGGACAGCTCGTAATAGAAATCGGACATCGAGTGCAACAAGGAGATACCGTTCTGTTTCAGGAAAAAGAGATTCACCCCATTCAAGAAAAAGTGTATTTACTCTTAAACAAACCCAAGAATGTTATTACTACGCTCAAAGATGAAAATCAGCGTCGAACAGTTATCGATTTTATAAAAGATAAAACCCAAGCAAGGGTCTATCCTGTAGGTCGACTCGACCGTAATACAACCGGCTTGTTGTTGATGACCAACGATGGCGATTTTGCTCAAAAATTATCACATCCCAAATACAAAGTATCAAAAGTTTACAAAGCCACCCTCGATAAAGCTTTGCAAGCTAAAGACATCGAAAAAATTCGAAATACCCTTCAGCTAGAGGATGGCGCTGCACCGGTAGTAGCTATTGAATATGGCCCCAAAAACAATGTCATTGGAATCGAGATACACATTGGTAGAAATCGAATTGTACGACGGATATTTGAATATTTAGGCTATAAAGTAGTCAAACTCGACCGAATCCGATACGGACAACTAACTAAAAAAAATCTTCCAATAGGAAAATGCCGATTTTTGACAAGACAAGAAATTGTAATTTTAAAACATTTAAGCTAAGTATTTCTTTATGAAGCAGATAATCAAAACAGACCAAGCCCCTGCCCCTGTAGGCCCTTACAATCAAGCAATTATTGCCAATGGCATTCTTTATGTTTCGGGACAAATAGCAATTAATCCTGCCACAGGTGCTCTAGAAACACAAGACATTAAGACCGAGACCGAACGCGTCATGCAAAACCTAGCCGCTGTACTTAAAGAAGCAAACAGCAGCTTTGAACAGGTCATTAAATGCAGTATTTTCATGGCTGACATGGGAGATTACGCAGCAATAAACGAGGTTTATGCCCGTTATTTTAACGATCATACCGCCCCGGCTAGAGAAGCCGTCGAAGTGGCTAATTTACCTAAATACGTGCATGTAGAAATCTCTTGTATAGCCTTGGTCAACGAAAAATAAATTTGCTGTTTATTTAAGGTTAAATAATTAAAAATAAAAACTAAATAATTTATATTTGCAGCATCTAATTAAAACCATTTAATATCATTTAATTCTAATCAGTAACGATCATGATTATTGAAGACATATTTGCAAGAGAAGTATTAGATTCAAGAGGCAATCCAACCGTAGAAGTAGAAGTGTATACTTCAGGTGGCGTAATGGGCCGTGCTATTGTTCCTTCAGGGGCATCGACCGGCAAATACGAAGCCGTAGAACTTAGAGATGGTGACCAAGATCGATACTTGGGCAAAGGAGTGCTCAAAGCATGCTTGAATGTAATGGACAAAATAGCTCCTCAGTTGATTGGCTACAGTGTATTGGAGCAAACGATCATAGACCAAGTAATGCTTGATTTGGATGGTACTCACAACAAAGGCACTTTAGGAGCAAATTCAATTTTAGCCGTTTCCATGGCAATTGCAAAAGCCGGTGCTCAAGAAGCGGGGCTTCCTTTATACAAATATGTAGGGGGTGTTGGAGCAACTACCCTGCCTGTACCGATGATGAATATCCTAAACGGTGGATCACATGCCGACAATTCTATCGATATTCAAGAATTTATGGTCATGCCTGTAGGGGCCGATACCTTTCATGAAGGGCTTAGAATGGGGACCGAAATTTTTCACCACCTCAAGAATGTGTTGCAAACCAATAACTACTCGACAAATGTAGGCGACGAAGGAGGTTTTGCACCCAATCTTAGATCGAATGAAGAAGCTATAGAAACGATTCTCAGAGCTGTCGAAAAAGCAGGATACAAACCAGGTGAAGATATCTTAATTGCTTTAGATGCCGCAGCATCAGAATTTTATAATGCCGATGAAAAAGTATATCATTTCCATCAATCAGATGGTCGTAAACTATCTTCTGGTGAAATGGTCTCTTATTGGGAAGATTGGTGTGCAAAATATCCAATTATTTCGATAGAAGATGGCTTGGATGAAGACGATTGGGACGGATGGAAATTGATGACGGACAAATTAGGTAAAAAAGTACAAATTGTTGGAGACGATTTATTTGTAACTAATACCGAACGCTTGTCTAGAGGAATCGAACAAGGGGTTGCCAATTCAATTTTAATAAAAGTTAACCAAATTGGTTCGATTACAGAAACCATTCAAGCGGTGAATATGGCACGTGCAGCTTCTTATAGTTCTGTCATGAGTCACCGTTCGGGAGAATCAGAAGATACAACAATCGCCGATTTGGCAGTGGCCCTCAATACCGGACAAATTAAAACAGGTTCGGCCTCTAGGTCTGATCGTATTGCAAAGTACAATCAACTTTTGCGTATCGAGGAAGAATTGGGAGATGCAGCCTTCTATCCTGGTCGATCAATTTTTAAGTTTAAATAAAAACAAACCTAAAATAGTTTAGGCAACCTTCATTCTTTGACAGAATGAAGGTTTTTTTTTGATTAATTTTTAGTATTTTACGTACTCAGCTAATCTCAAAACCTAATGTATGGTACGCTTCATATGCTTGCTTTTTGTCTGTTTCAATGTTGTTTTGGTTTCACATGCGCAATCTAGGGCTATTCTTTCGGCACATACTCAGCAGTATCTATGGAAGTCTAAACAACATTCGGCCAATAAAATCCCCGTCTTTAACGATTGTGTGTATCGAAAAGATGGGCAAGGTCAACTTTATTTATCTCTTTTCATTAAAGTTGAACCAAGCTTTAAACTGGCTCAATTAACTACTTTAGGTATTAA
>CAJQQM010000095.1 GCA_905480485.1 uncultured Aureispira sp. | reverse complement strand
ACAGATTGAATCTGTTGCTTTTTTATTGTTTCTTAGTCAATTTGGCAACTTTATGAGCTAAATTTAAGGCTTCTTTCGCTTCTTCTTTTACAGCAGAAATCACAATATCTAGTTCGTTTACATGATAGGTAATTTGTTTTTTGGGAAGAAAGATATAGAGTTTATTTTTACGCACTGAAAGCCATTTTTCGGCTGGAGAAAGCGCAAGAAATGCTTGTACAAAAAGTGTATCAACGACTTGGTAAGCATGCATAAATTGATCGCTGTAAATCTGATAATCTCTTATAAAATCGGGAGGTGTAATCTGAGCATTAAAGGCTGTAAACTGAAATTTATCGTGTCCGAATGGCCGTGGCAAAAACAGAGTTGTGTTGGATTCAAAATCTTGTTCAAAATCACAGGCAATCATCCAATAATGAATAGCATTACGCTCTAGCTGAATTCTAATTTCTGACAAATAAATAGCTTTGTAACGGTATAATGCTGTTTGCTTGACGGAATCGGGCGGATACCCCATTACATAGGGAATCAAAGAACTTGCATTAAAAAACTGATTCCTTTCGTTGATTTCAAGCTCCGGAAAATCGCCTAAGATTTTTTTTTTGACCAGCGCCTTATTTCGTTGTTAAGGATCCGCATTTTCTTTTGATATTCTTTGCGATGAATTTCGTACTGTGTACGCAACATATCGACCCAATACCACAAGACTCCAACCACTAAAATAGTATAGGCAAGGATAAGCGCCGGCATATCTATTTCAGAAATAATTACATAGCCAATATACAATAGAAACCCACCAAAAATAGTTTTAATAGAGTTGTTTTCATTGGCTAAAACGTTCCACCAAGTATTTTTTTGCTTTTTTAGCTTTTTGTATTCTTCTAGTATTTCAGCCCTAGTTCGCTTACTTTTTTGAGACCCCATAATTGACTTGGATTTAGCAAACAAGAACATCTGCAATGTGCATAGTTTTGAGTTCTATTTGTTGTTGTTGAATGTAGCCATCTAAATGCATAAGACAAGACAAATCGGTCGACACTATAGCTTCTACACCTAATGCAAGGGCTTGTTCTACTTTCTGTTGTGCCATAGCTACAGAAATTGGTTCAAATTTGGTCGCAAAAGTACCACCAAACCCACAGCATACTTCAGTATCTGGATTTTCTATCAGTTCTAATCCTTCTACCAACTGTAACAAGGCACGGGGTGCCTCTTTGATATTACATTCTCTTAGGGCAGCACAAGAATCGTGGTACATCACTTTCATTTTAAGTGTAGGCTGCAACAATTTGTAGGTACAATGGTTGAATACATAGTCGGAAAATTCGTGAAAAGCATTCGTGAAATTATCCAACATCATTTTATCGAATTCTCCTTCAAAAATGGACGGATATTGATTCTTGACAAATCCTACACAGGAGGCCGAAGGACATACTATGTTTTTTTTATTGGAAAAATCCTCCATAAATTTGGAGGCTACTTCTACCGATTCGTCCCAAAACCCGGCATTCATTGCGGGTTGACCACAGCAGGTTTGATTCGGATTGTATTGAACATCACATTCAAGTTTCCTTAAAACTGTGACCATATTAATCGCCGTCTGAGGGTAAAGCTGATCAATAAAACATGGAACAAAAATATGGATCATATGTGTAGTGTCTATGAAGCAATTTTAATTAAATTTGTAGGGAACCAACAATTCAAAGGTCGGAATTTTAATATCAAATGGTTGCCGATCTTCAACACGAATCATTCCGTAGCTACCAAACATTTTTCCAAATTCAGATGCCATTTGACAACTTGACTGATAGCGGTGCATTTCGCCAGCATGCAAGATAGGTTGTTTGCCCACAACTCCTGCACCTTTGACTTCTCTGAACAAACCAAGGGCATCCCATATGATCCAATGTCGATCAAGTAATTGAACTGACGATGCCCCCAAATTTTCGATGGTTATCTGGTAAGCATGTATAAACTTACGAGCAAGTGGTTTGGAATAGATGGGTTGGTACATGGATTCGACGGATACTTTGATGTCGAAAGTGATTGCTGTTTCCATAAGTTTTTATTCTAAACAGTGAGGTCACTGTGTAAGGTTAAAAAGTTATCGACAATTAATTCTGCTTCTTGTAGGGCGACCGACAATTCATCATTGACCACCGTTATGTCAAAATAGCGTTCGTAAGTCATTTCTTCACGAACACGGTTGATACGTTTGCGCAAACTCGCATCGTCTTCAGTTTTTCGGCTTGTCAACCGTTGTTTCAAAGTTTCGAAAGAAGGTGGTTTGACAAACACGGCTAAAGCTTTGTCGCCATACTTTCGTTTGACTGCTAAGGCCCCTTTTACGTCAACATCAAAGAGTACATTTTTGCCAGCGTCCCATAAGCGTTTAATTTCACTCTTGAGCGTACCGTAGTACTGATTCTCGTATACTTCTTCGAATTCTACAAATTGTTCGTTAGCAATTTTTCGCTTGAACTCCTCAGCATTCATAAAGTAGTAATCCATACCATTGACCTCACCATAACGAGGTGTACGAGTACAGGCTGAAATCGAAAAGGCAATGTCATCTCGAACTTTGAGTAAGTGTCTAACAATCGTAGTTTTACCCGCCCCTGAGGGAGCTGTAAAAATGATGAGTTTCTTTTGGTTCATAGATCGTTGAAAATTTGCACGGGGGCAAAAAAAAAACGGCTAAGGTCTTTTAAGACATCAGAGATTGTATCAAACAAACAATTGCAATTGGTTATTTGCACCAAAAGCAGCCTATTGCAAATATAATTAATTTTTGAGACAGCGTATCTAAAACACTAGTAATTTTTGAAAAGACCAACGCTATCAGCCAAAAAAATTCTATTAATTCTATTCAAAAAAAAGATTTTATAACAGCGATGTCAGAATAGTTCGTTATATTAGAGATTACTATTCTACTATTAAAGCGTCATTTTATTTCCAACACACCACAAGCATAAACTGCCGTGTTTTTCTAAATGACATTTATTGCCAGATTGATTCTAGCAACAAATCGAAACCTACATGGAAAAAAGAAAAATTAATATACCTTCTAGCCTCACTCAAAACATGCTGACGCCACAGGAAGAGTGTTTGGAAATTCCACACAAAAAAGAAAAATTATTTATTGGTATCCCCAAAGAAACTTCTTTTCAAGAAAATAGAATTGCGCTGACACCTTCTGCTGTCAAAACCTTAGTCCAATCGGGTCATCAGGTTGTCGTTGAGGCCGGGGCTGGAGAAGATTCCAATTTTTTAGATTTTGATTACTCTGAAGCAGGAGCTCAGATAGCTTACGATACGGCATCGGTTTTTAAGGCGCATATGATACTAAAAGTAGCTCCTCCCAACCTGAAGGAAATAGACTTGTGTCACCCTGGCCAATTCATCATATCACCTATTCATTTGCCTTCTCTATCAGACGAATACATCTATCGACTCAAAAAAAAGCGCGTTACTGCATTGGCTATGGAGTACATGAAAGATCAATCAGGCATGTTCCCTTTTGTAAGGATGATGTCTGAAATGGCGGGTATAAATGCTATGCAAACCGCGGCAGAATTAATGTCCAAAACCAATGGGGGGAGAGGTGTTTTATTTGGTGGTATCTCCGGAGTGCCACCTGCTAAGGTTGTTATTCTTGGTGCCGGCGTAGTCGCTGAATCTGCCACTAAAGTTGCCCTCGGATTTGGCGCTGAAGTGCGTATATTTGACAACGAAATTCGTAAGTTGATGCGCCTTCAAAACGGATTGTACACCAAAGTATACACCGGCACCTTCAATTCTCCAGAATTGGCCAAAGAACTATCGGACGCTGATGTTGTAATCGGGGCCATACATTCCAAAACGGGCAGAACACCGGTTGTTGTAAACGAGGCTATGGTTAAAAGTATGAAAATAGGTGCTATTATTATTGACATAAGCATTGACCAAGGAGGTTGCTTTGCTACCTCTAGGATGACTACCCACGACAAACCTACCTTCGTCGAATACGACGTTGTTCATTACTGCGTCCCGAATATCGTAGCCCGAATACCTCAGACTAGTTCCAAAGCAATCAGTAATATTCTTACGCCCTTTTTTCTAGAAGCAGGCGGTACTCAAGGCATCGAAGCATTATTTCACTCTTCACCTGGTTTTAGAAACGGTGTTTACATGTACAAAGGTTGCCTAACCAATAAATACCTAAGCAACTTTTTTAATGTTAAATACACCGACCTTAACCTTTTGTTAGCCTCTAACCTGTAGATTCAAAAGTTTTGGGGGCCTACCCTAACATTCATCATCTAACTTCAAATTCACTTATTTATATGAAATTGCGCGCGGAACATCTGTTTAAAAAATACGGTGCTAGAACTGTTGTTAAGGATGTTTCCATTCAGCTTGAACAAGGAGAAATCATTGGCTTACTTGGCCCTAACGGAGCAGGCAAAACAACGACCTTTTACATGACAGTAGGTTTCGTTAGCCCAAACAGTGGTCGTGTTTTTTTGGACGACAAAGACATTACTCAACTCCCTATGTACAAGCGGGCAAAAATGGGTATTGGCTACTTACCTCAAGAATCTTCGATTTTCAGAAAGCTATCGGTGGAAGACAACATAAGTGCTGTTTTGGAAATGACCAACCTAAACAATAAAGAGCAAAAAGATAAACTAGAGTTTTTGATAGATGAGTTTAGCCTACATAAAGTTCGAAAAAGCAAAGGTGATACGCTCTCAGGCGGCGAACGTAGGCGTACTGAAATAGCAAGGTCGCTTGCTGTCAATCCAAAATTTATTTTATTGGACGAACCCTTTGCAGGCATTGACCCGATAGCTGTAGAAGACATTCAATCTATTGTATACAAGCTAAAAATGCGCAATATTGGTATTCTTATTACCGATCACAGTGTCGAACAAACACTTTCAATAACCGACCGTTCTTATATCATGGTGGATGGGAGTATCTTTAGAGAGGGCAGCTCCGAACAACTTGCTGGAGACGCCAAAGTAAGAGAGGTGTATTTAGGCCAAAGCTTTACCCTAAAACGCAAATTTGAGCTCCCCTAGGTGCCTGCTAAATAAAGTAACAAATGAGTCGCCTATTCAAAAAATGAACGACTCCCCTGCTTCTTTTTTAATCCAATAGCTCAGCCATCGTTTTACAATACAATTGAGCATAAGGGATATCGTTGTGTAAACAACCCTGAATTAATAACAATTCGAGCCTTGGAACATGGCTTTTCAATAATTTACTTTGACTAAATGGAATTAATTCATCAGCCGTACCATGAAAAATCACCACAGGCACTTGTATCTTTTCGAGATAATTAAAGGTATAAAAAGGATATTTAAGTAGCATTTTAGGTAGCATAAAATAGCGCGCACGCACCAATTTTTCTAAACTAAAATAAGGCGCTTTCATTATAAATTTGCGCGGATGATTTTCGGCGACTATTTTGGCTGCAGCTGCCGACCCAATCGAAAAACTTTGTACAATAATTTGTGCTTCATCGTACATTTTTTTGACATAATCATACATTTTTTGTACATCTTCAAAAAACTGATTTTCGGTTATTATTGACCCATTACTTTTGCCAAAACCCCGGTAATCGAACATAAATAGATCGTAGCCCAAAGACTTATAAAGCTCGTGCAAATGCCCCCAATCTTGTAACGAACCGGCATTCCCGTGTACATAAAAAACAATCCCCTTAGGGTCGTTCACCTTAAAATGTAGCGCATGAAGTCGAATATCGGAATCTACCTCTAAAAACAGTTCCTCAAAAACAGCGTCGAAATAAAACGGATGATTGATATCTAATTTATCCGGATGGAAAATTAGTTTTTCTTGAGAAAAATAGACTAAAATGCATATTATCACATAAAAAAAAGCAATTATCAACAACAACTTGAACATCTGTAATCATTTTTTATTTCCAAAAACACCCTTTTAGTCGATTAAAAATAGGTCGACAAAAACACCGTAATGATCGGCTAGATCAATAACTTTTCCACGATGTTCTTGGGTAAGCCGATTAATTTGTAATGAAGATAGCTGACCTGATGCATGGTTAAGTTGGTACATAATATAATCAAGCTGCTGAGGCCGACTACCCTTATTCCAAGAATTTTCGGGGTCTATAGT
>CAJQQM010000094.1 GCA_905480485.1 uncultured Aureispira sp. | reverse complement strand
CTGCGAACCCAAATCGGCAATTTTGCCGTCTGCCAAAGCTTGACGTACTTCCGGGTGATAGGTAAAATTGCCGTTAGCTAAGGCCACCATTTTGTCTGTAGCATCCAAAAAGTCTAAAAATGCAACATCTACTGTACTCGTGCATAGTATTCTTTCAACCGGGACTGCTATTTTTTGAGCTTCAGGATAAATAGTAGGCAACTTGGTTCCCTTGGGATACAACAAATACTTGAACGATTTTTGCGCCCCTTTCCAAGGAGTTTTTACCGTTAGCAGTTGATACGCTCCGAGTCGTTCAGCCTTGAAGTTTTGCGCGTACAACAAGCTGTCCTCTGTAAGCGTTGAGCCATCTATACCACTTTTTGATTGGTTTTGTGGGGTACAGGCAAGGGTTAGGCCTATAAACAAATAAATATAATAGAAGTATTTCATGCTACAAAAGTAGTAAATATGGCTAAAAAGCCTTGATTTACTGCATAAAATTACCAAGCTATGGCCTTAAAACAATCCAAATTGGAAAACTGAAGAGGTCCTAACTAATTCGGGCTTCAGAAAAGGTCTGTTGCTGTTCTAAACCGAAAGGCTTTTGTAAAATGTAGGGTATTCTAAGATCGTTTTAACAGCAAGTAATAACTCTTATTGTACACTTAAATGTTTGTAGAGTTTTCGGAACAAATCCTCTTTCTTAAAAGGCTTTGAAAGGTAGTCATTCATGCCTGCATTGAGACAACGTTGTTTTTCGTCGTGCTGTGATAAACCAGTAACAGCAATTACCGGTGTGTCTAAACGCAAACTGTAACGAATATTTCGTATGGTAGTAAATCCATCCATGACAGGCATTTGTAGATCTAATAGAATTACATCAAAACGCTCCGTGCTGAGATAGTTGAGCGCTATCTGCCCGTTGTTTGCTACCGTTATATCAGCGTTTAAATTTTGTAATAATTTTTTGGCTAATTTTTGATTGAGTAAACTATCCTCGACCAATAATATCTTGACATCTTTTAGAGAGTTGATAATTAATGCTTCGTTTTCTTTGGGCATTTCACCAATTTTAAAGGAAAGACGAATATCAAAACTACCCTTTTGTGTACCCTCATTTTCAAAATTAAGACTGCCTCCCAACAGTTCAATAAGACTTTTGGTACTCGAAAACCCAAAATCTGATTTTTCTTGTTTTTCCTTATCTGCTTTGATCAAGGATAGATTGTTTGGAGTTTTGGGCGAGATAGATCCTGAATAATTAATATTTATCAATAAACTACAAAACTCACGGCGGCCATTATCAATTTGATCAACTGCAACTGTTACTTGACCATTCTCGGTAATATTTAGTGCATTACCGATAAGATTGAGTAGTATTTGACTAAAGCGAATATTGTCTCCTAATACAAATCGAGGTAAATCATGTGGATAATCAAAATTGAAATTTAGTTCTTTGTGTATAGCATGCGCTTGTGATACATTGCGTATTCGATCTAAAATTTCGATAAGTTGAAACTGATTGTTTTTGATACGCAACTCTCCTGATTTGACTGAAGTAAAATCGATAATATCTTGAATTACGAGCATTAAGGTAGCACTTGCATTCTTGACAGCATGAATTGAATCGAGTTGTTGAGTAGTAGGGTTGGAATGCAATAAAATATCGTTAAAACCCATTATTGCATTCATTGGCGAACGCAATTCGTTACTGATATTGGATAAAAAGTTATGTTGAAACTCCGACAACTCTTCAAAATATCGGTATTGTTGTACCTCCTTGTCTAATTGGATTAAATCGGTAATGTCCAAAGCGTTAATAATTATTTCCGATTGCTGATGCATCGAATACCTTTTAATCAAACGTAGCTTTAGTATTCGAATATTATTGGCGGCATCGATTATTCGAATAACCTTAGAAATAATTTGATTATGAACTGAACTACTGTAGAATTCGCTAAATAGTAGTTTGTCTTCCGCAAAGATAAAATAGGAAAAATCTTTGCCTAGCATAAAATCTTCAGAGTAGCCCAAAGACTGTTTAACCTCTTTGTTAATTAGCTTGATTTTTAGCTGTTTGTCACAAAAAAAGACCAAATCGGTACTATATTCTACAAATTCATTAAAAATGCGCTGCGTTTCCTTCAATATTTCTTTGTCGGCAACATGCTTTGAAATATTATAAGCAGTTGCCATAATTAGGTCAGAACTAGGTGTTTTGGTAAATGACCAATCGTACCATTCTGATTTTGTACTTGCTGTTTTGCAGTTGAGTAGTATTGAATTAGTTGTACTAATCCCTTGAGTGAATGTAGTCAAAAGCTCGACTATTTTAGATTTGAAATCATAACGCAACAAATCGCTAAAGTTGTGGGAGATTAGCACCGTAGCATCGTAACCAAAATGATTTAGAAAAGCAGCATTTGCTTTCAGTAGACTGCCGTCGGCCTTCACAACGCAATAGGGCTGCGATGTTTGTTCAAAAAAAGCTTCAAAAAGAGGAGTATCTTGACTTGTAGGTTGGTTTTTATCCATAAATCAATGAACGAAAAAAAAAAAAGTAGGTTGCAATAATTCTATTAATTATCCACAATATCTTCATAGCTTAGAATAATGCGAATGGTCTCACTTAGTTACTAGGATGGAATTATACCCATTTTTCGCATCAAAAAAGTAGCATTTTTATTTTTAGCAATGCCTTTTTGTAATTGATAATCGAACGATAACACCCCCTTGTCAATCGTACTTTCAAAACATAAGTTTTGGATATATGCTGGATGTTTTTGTTGCATCAGTCCTAATTCTAAATCGTGCGTTGCAATTAATACCAAACAATTGTATTGTAAAAATCGCTCAACAAGCAGTTGAGAACCTAATAATTTATCCTCAGAGTTAGTCCCTTTTAATATTTCATCTAATATGACAAAGGTGGGTCTATTTTGTTCAAGTTGTTGTGTGATGTATTGTAGCCGTAATAATTCTGCTTGAAAATAAGATGTCTGTTGATTGATAGAATCCTGAACCCGCATAGAAGTTAGGATTTGCATAAAAGAACAGTCAAAATTTTGGGCACAAACGGGGGCCCCGCATTGTGCTAATAAAACATTTAAAGCTACTGTTCGCAAAAAAGTACTTTTGCCGGCCATGTTAGAACCTGTTACAATATAAATTTGATGTTGGTCAATGTATGTATCAGAAGCAATACGGGTTTTGGGATCGATAAGGGGATGTCCTAATGCTTTAGATTTAACATATGCATGATCAGAAATCTTTACCTGAGGAAAAGTATAAGTAGGATGATTATATAAAAAAGTAGCTAAACTGTTCAAAACGTCCACTTTTGCTACGGCTTTAATCCAATCAGGTAATTGATTAGCATATCTTTTTTTCCATTTTTCAAGAGCAAAGATACATTGAATATCGTATAGTATAATCAAATTCAAACCCAAGCCAATAAAAATATTGAGCCGTTGATCAAAATATTTGATAATGGTTGATAATTGTTGAAACGATTGTTGTGCCGCTGTTGCAGTTTGTTTTAGAGCATTGAGAGAAGGATCTTGTTCGAAAGATTGCTGCCCTACCAAATCGAGTAAGGACGTGTACATTTGTAAAACTTTTTGCCGTTTACTAATGTCAACATGCTGTTGATTGAGGTACTTTGATTGCAGCCCCAACAAAACAAAATTAATCGTAGCCACGATTAATAGGGCTTGGTACTCAAAACTCCACAAAAAATAAACGAGCGCAGCAATACCCATTATAGGCATCAAAACTCGAATAAGTTTCCAACTAACTTGATGTACTAGTTTATTGTCGGCTGTAGACCATGCCTGTATAAAAGCGGTATCCGCTACAGAATCTTCTGTTAGTCGACCCTTTGCCATAAAATTTTGTCTAAAGTCTACTTGTTTGGATAGTGCTTGAACAGCCCGTTGTTGACCTAATATAGCTTCAACCGAAGGTAATTGATGTTTGAATAATTGTGCCAGCTGAGTTTTACCGTTAGCGGTCACGCAACGATTAAGGTGGGCGTACAAACTATTAGCGCCAAAGAGGTCCACATCAGCGGCATAAGCATGCCCTGCATCTGCAAAAACAGCCCCTCCATCGAATTGGGCAAGGTTGGTATTTTGTTCTTCTTTTTCTTTTTCATTGATAAGACATAATTGGTCCATTAATTCTTTCTGTTCGAATATCTTTTGGTGTATCTTTACCAAGTATGCGAAAAAAGGGACCGTTGCTAAAAAAAGCCACCACCATGCCAACACTTCAAAATTTGAGCTAAAAAACTGCAATAAACACAGTACCATGCACACAAACAAGAACACCCTAACGTTGCCCAATCGATGCATTTTCTGACCCAAAGCTTTTCGTTCTGTATCAAATTGGTTCAATCGTTGCCTGTACAAATTTTCTAAATCGTTCATCGGTTTATCACTAAGGAGGGTTCAAAAATATTGCTGAATTTGAAAAGGCCCTAATATCAAAAAAAATAACGTATTTATGTCATATTACGAGAATATTATAGCACAAACCCTACAAATCAGACGAAAAATACACCAATATCCTGAGCTAGGTGCTGCTGTACACCAAACGGTGGGCTTGGTTGGTAATTATTTAGAACAATTAGGCCTAGATGTACATCATAATATCGGAATGAATGGCCTTTATGCTGACCTAACGGTTGACCCTAGATGGGAAAGAATTGGCTTTAGGGCCGACATGGATGCCTTGCCGATTCAAGAAAAAGTACAACATCCCTGGCAATCAAGCCGTCCTGGAATCGCACATTTGTGTGGCCACGATGCACATACAGCTATGTTGCTTGGTGCCGCAGCTATCCTTGTTGATAGAAAACAAGATTTACGCCAAAATATCCGCTTTATTTTTCAACCTGATGAAGAAAACTTACCCGGAGGAGCCCTTCCTATGATCGCTGATGGCGTTTTGGAAGGCCTCAGGTCGATTTTGGGGATGCACGTATGGCCAAGCCTTAAAACGGGTACATTTGGCATTTGTAAGGGTCCTGCTATGGCACAACCCGACAACTTTGAAATTACAATTAAAGGAATTGGCGGACACGCAGCCTACCCTGAAAAATGTATCGACCCTATTCTAATTGCTGCTCAATTTATTCAAAATAGTCAAAGTCTTATTTCCCGCAAAATCAGCGCCTTTGAGACAGCAGTTCTTTCGTTTACCAAGATACAAGCCGGCACAACGCATAATGTAATCCCCGAGGCCCTACACTTAATTGGTACAGTACGCACCTTGAACAGCGACACTAAAGCCTATCTACGCCGTGCATTAGAAGCACAACTCGAAGCCTTGTGCACACTGCATCATGCAAGCTGTTCCTTTGAATATGTCGATGGCCACGCTGTAACCCTCAACAATGAAAAACTTGCCCAAAACTTGACCGCTTTATTGGGCAAGGATAAAGTTATTTATCCGCATCCACCCTCAATGGCAGGCGAAGATTTTGGCTACTATTCACAAATGATTCCTGCTTGCTTTGTGTTTTTAGGCTGTACCGCCGAAAATACTGAAAAGGCCGCGATGCTACACAATCCCTATTTCGATTTAGACGAAAATTGTTTGGAAGTGGGGGTCGATTTTTGGATTAAAGCGGCTCTAGGGCCCTAAGCATTCCAAAAATTGAGCAAGTTATCCACATCGTCTCAGAAGCATGAAAAACTGGCTTCAGAACGACTTACAAAATTCAAACAAATTTGTTTATGAATCTAGATTATTTTTTATTTTAATTTAGTGCTGCGTTTAAAATACTTGAAAACTGGGCTGAATTAGAAGCTTTTTGTCACTTATCCACAATCCGGTGTGGATAAGTAGCGGTTTGCCCTTGAAATTTATTATGATTTTTTTTATTCTACTAATCCCTTATTTATCATACACTTATGATTTTTTGGTTTTTCTAAAAGTTAACTCAACTTGCTGATTTAGAATAAATCTGTTAAATTAGTAAGAACGAAATTATTAACCGTGGGGATTTATCCTGTAAGCTACAAAGGTTATCCACAACCCCGTTTAAATTAGGTGGGTTATCCACAACAAATTGTTTTAAACCTATGAAAATACAAACAGCCCATGAACGTCAACAGTTACTACAAGCTGATTGATCCCCTAACAGATTCCTTGAAAGCTTTGCAAAACTTTTTTTATTAATTACGGCAACCTAGCTGCTTTCAATACACACCATATTATGCAATACAAAAACTCTAAGAAGCCTAAGCTTCTCAAAAGTATGTCAAAATTTACCTAAACTATTAGCAATGCAACAGATAATCAAAAGAGATTTTAGCAAAAAACCGTTCAACATTGACAAAATAACGGCTGCTATACTAAAATCAATGAAAGCAGTCAATTGTGGTTCGCACGATGAAGCACTTAATATTTCACTGCAAGTGTACAAACTACTCGCTCTGCGCAAAGAACAAGACAAATTTTATTTACCTACCGTTGAAGAAGTTCAAGATATTGTTGAAACCAAATTGATGGAAAGTAAATTTACGGATGCTGCCAAAGCATATATTCTTTATCGTAGCAAAAGATCTCAAGAAAGAAAGAAAAACATCTTCGAAACAAGAGTCAATCTAAAACCGTACGAATATTCAGATTTATATGAGTATGTACCCGCAATACGACACTCCTATTGGATACACACCGAATTTAATTTCACAAGTGACATTCAGGATTTCAAGACAAGATTAGACCCTGCCGAAAAAAATGCCATAAAAAATACCATGCTCGCGATTTCTCAAATCGAAGTAGCAGTCAAGTCTTTTTGGGGTGATTTGTACCAAAGAATGCCCAAGCCTGAAATTGGTTCGGTTGGTGCTACCTTTGCTGAAAGTGAAGTGCGTCACGCTGATGCCTACTCTCACCTACTTGAGATTTTAGGCCTAAACGAAGAATTCAGAGCCTTGAAAAAGAAGCCTGCTATCATGAGAAGGGTTCGCTACCTAGAGGCAGCCCTCAAAAACTCCAAAAGTACCGACAACAAACAATATGCTGAATGTATTTTATTGTTCTCTCTTTTTATTGAACATGTGTCGCTTTTTTCACAGTTTTTGATAATAATGGCTTTCAACAAACACAAAAACATGCTGAAAGGTATTTCTAATGTTGTAGAAGCTACTTCAAAAGAAGAACAAATCCACGGAGATTTTGGTATCGATTTAATCAACATCATCAAAGATGAAAATCCAAAATGGTTCAGCGAGGAATACCACAAAGAAATCCAAGCGGTTTGTGCCGAAGCCTTCGAGGCCGAAAGTCAACTTATTGATTGGATATTCGAAGAAGGTGAATTAGCCTTTTTGCCCAAAAAAGTTATTAATGAGTTTATCAAAAATAGATTTAACAAATCACTCGAAAGTATAGGAATCAAACGTATTTTTGAAATCAATGAAGCACTTGTCAAGGAAACTGAGTGGTTTGATGACGAAATTATTGGTACCAAACACGGCGACTTTTTTGTCAAAAGGTCTATCAATTACAGTAAAAGAACGCAAAGCATAACCAGTGACGATCTATTTTAAGCATATACTAAACACTACACAAATCGTATGAACAAACCAAACAACAACCTAACAAACCAATCTGCCCTTGCCGGTAGTACTACAACAACAAACGAACGATTCTACTGGTTAAACGAAAACAGTCGCAAATTTTTGGATGCTGGCTATTTGTCCGATGCAAAAACAGCAGAAGAACGCATTAGAGAAATTGCTGATCGAGCACAAGATATTTTAGGCATCGATGGATATGCCGACAAATTTTTTGACTACATGTCTAGAGGATTTTATTCTTTGGCTTCACCTGTGTGGTCAAATTTTGGCAAACAACGTGGCTTGCCAATAAGTTGCTTCGGGTCACATGTTGACGACGACATAGGGAATATTTTGTACTCACAATCCGAAGTAGGAATGATGTCGAAACTTGGAGGTGGTACTTCTGGTTTCTTTGGTAAAATCAGACACAGAGGTGCTCCTATTAAAAACAATGGCGAAGCTTCCGGAGCAGTTCATGTAATGCGTTTATTTGAATCAATGGTAGATGTTGTCAGCCAAGGGTCTGTCAGAAGGGGTCGTTTTTCGCCTTACTTACCCATAGAACATCCTGACATTATGGAGTTTCTAGAAATTGGTACCGAAGGCAACCCTATCCAAGAATTGACGCATGGAGTAACAGTAACCAATGAATGGATGGATTCAATGATTGAGGGGGACGTTGACAAACGAACTATATGGGCCAAAGTGTTACAATGCCGAGGAGAAATGGGTTATCCTTATGTGTTTTTTACGGATAATGCCAACAATGGCGCAGCAGATGTATACAAAGACAAAAACTTACCAATTTACGCCAGTAATCTCTGTACCGAAATCATGTTACCATCTAGCAGTGATTGGTCTTTTGTATGTGTACTCTCGAGTATCAATGTATTGCACTACGAAGAATGGAAAGATACGGATGCCGTCGAAACAATGGTTTATTTTCTGGATGCTGTTATTACAGAATTCTTAGACAAACTAGAGGCTTACAGAGATTCACCCAAAAAAGATGATCAGCAAACCTTCTTGTTTATGGAAAGAGCTTACAACTTTGCCAAAGAAAACCGATCGCTCGGACTTGGTGCATTAGGTTGGCACTCTTTGCTACAGTCAAAAATGTTGACCTTTGACAGTCAGGAAGCGTACGACTTAAACAATTACGTATTTAAGATTATCAAAGAAAAATCCTACAAAGCCTCCGAAGAATTAGCGCAACAATTTGGGGAACCAAAAGTTTTGGAAGGCTACGGCAGAAGGAATGCTACCTTAAATGCTGTGGCACCCACTACCTCATCTGCATTTATTCTAGGTCAGGTATCGCAGGGAATCGAACCTATTTGGTCTAACATATATGTCAAAGACATAGCTAAACTTAAGACGACTATCAAAAACCCTTACCTTGAAAACTTACTCGAGATCAAGGGACTCAACACGCCCGAGGTTTGGCATGATATCAGAGACCACGATGGGTCGGTGCAACATGTAGACTTCTTGACGGAACAAGAAAAAGCTGTATTCAAAACCTATTCTGAAATTGATCAGATGCACATTGTCTACCAAGCTTCGAATCGTCAGGCTTATATCGATCAGGGGCAATCTTTGAACATAATTATCCATCCGGATATGCCGATCAAAGAAATCAATAAAATTCATATTACCGCTTGGAAAATGGGTCTAAAATCGCTCTATTACCAACATAGTATGAATGCAGCTCAAAAATTCAAACAACAAAAAGATTGCAAAAGCTGCGAAGCATAAATTTGATACCAATAATTGCTAATGACCTTTAATTTGAGGGCATTTGCAAGACACAAGAATAAAACCTATCCATATAATTTTGGATAGGTTTTTTTATGCCTTTTAGCTTTTTGTTTAATTGGAGAGCGGAAGTTCAAACATAGCACAACTAACTATCCTTTAGCAAATCTGTTCTGTTCGATAGCCAAGTTTTGAGTACTTCAGAAGTAGGAGACCAAGAAAGCACTAAGAACAAGCTTTTAGGACGGCTTTGACCTCCTTAAGCTGTATAAAGCGGCGTTTGTTACCCCATGCATTGTGAATGTAATTTAAGATGTTCGTCAATTCAACATCACTTAACTGCTTAATGGCTGCCATTCCTGTTTCGTATTCTATCCCATTAACTACAATTCTACCTTGTAGTCCATTGCGTATTACACAAGCTGCCCTAATGTCCAGACTTTTCAGCAGGTCGGCAGCTGCCAAAGGAGGATATAATGCTTCAAGTCCGCTTCCATCATCCATATGACAATTAGCACAATGTTTTTGATACAAAACAGCGCCTTCGTTATAGGTTCGGGAAGAATGTTCGCATGCAAAAAAGCCTAAAAATATTACAGCAAAGCAGCAAAAAAAGCTTACTAATTTATTCATATTTAAATAATAAGTCCATGTCACGCATTAAATCTTTCATTTTATCAGCATCTGTACCATCGTACATTCCTCTAATTTTTCGATTTTTATCGACTAAAGCAATATAGCCACTGTGGTCATAGCCTCCGGGTGCTTCTTCATCTTCTAGGGCAGTAATATAATATTCGTAAGACATTTTGTATATAGCCTCCTTCTCCCCTGTTAGCAAATGCCAAGTTTGAGCACTAATATTGAATTTAGATGCGTACCACGCCAAACGCCCCACCGTGTCGTATTTAACATCAATTGAGTGGGAAAGAATCAAAAAATCATCTCGATGTTTGTAGGCATCATAAACTCTTTTCATATTCTTTTTGACCTTAGGACAAATCGTGGGGCAAGACGTAAAGAAAAAATCCACTAAATAAACTTTGTTGGCAACTGTTTGTTGATCGACAATATTGCTGTCCTGATTTATAAATCGAAAAGGTGGAATAATATGGTCTACTGAATCTACTATTTTTTTACCATTGACTTGTTTTTCGATTAATTGTTTGAAACCAATTACAGGCAAGCCTGAACCATCAGTGGATAAACATTGTGTAAAAACCAATAACATACTTAGTAAAAGCAAAGGGTAAAATATCTTTTTCATAACTAATTTAATGTTCAAAGAATGGCGCAAATAAGCGCATTAAATGTAGAGCTTTTGCAAAAACTAATCCCTAAATCGAAAGGCTATTGTGGAGACCCGCCGGGTCAAAACCCCTTCAATTTGCTCGGTCAATACTAAGTTTTGCGCTGCTTTTGTTTCAAAAACTTCTTGCATATTTCGCACCTGCCCCAAAGGGATAAGCTGTTGATGACAATACTGAAGTAATTCATGTGCATCCACCTGCTTAATTAAATAACATAATTCATCGTATAAAGGTTGACGGTGTTGCACCCGATTCGTATTGTTTTTAAATCGAGTATCGCTACAAAGATTTTTGCGCCCAAAAAAAGCACATAATTTCTGAAATTGCTTATCCGAACCAATTGCTAATACGATCCACTTCCCATCAGCTGTCTCAAATAAATCTCCATAAGGAGCAATATTAGGATGTTCCGATCCTCTCTGAACCGGAATCTGACCTGCCATTAGCCAGTTTGTTGCCTGATTGGCCAAAGAAGCAATCGCAGCATCGAGTAAAGATACCGACACATAAGCTCCTTTTTGATGTTTGCTTCGTTGCAACAAGGCAATCAGAATGGCTTCCTTGAGTTGATGTGCGGCTAATATATCAATCAAGGCCACCGGCATTTTAGTGGGAGGACTTGTAGATTGTCCATTCATATACATAAAGCCCGATTCTGCCTGTAAAACAACGTCGAAAGCTACCCGTGGATTGTGCTCTCCAAATCCCGATATATTGGCATAAATAAGTCTTGGATTTAAGGTTGAAAGTTGCTCATAATCCATTCCTAAAGCTCGAGCTGAAGATTTTTTAAAATTAGCAATTACCAAATCTGCTTCTTGAACCATTTCATATACAAGAGCCCGGTCATCTTGCTGCTTCAGATCTAAAAAAACAACATTTTTTTGATAATTTACTGCACAATAATAGGCTGAAATGGATGCTTCTTGATTTTCGTTTTCTAATCGCCATCCTCGGGTGATATCGCCACCCGCTTGTTTGTTTTCTATTTTTGTAACAGTGGCGCCCATTTCAGCAAAGAACATCCCCACTGCCGGACCCGCCAAGACCGATGCTAATTCAATTACCTTAAATCCTTCAAAAAAAGATGTTTGCATTTGTTTAGTTTCTCAATTCAATTTGTGCCACCACTTGCGCATGATCAGACTGCCAACAACTTACAGGTTGACTGCTCAAGGTAGCATCAATAAGGTGGTCGTTAAATACTTGAACATAAACTACTTTTCCAATATTTTTTGGATTTTCACGAACTAACTCCTGGCTCACCAAAATATGATCCAAACTTTCGTAATGTCCATTGTGTATATGAGTATAATACGTATCACGTTGAGACTGCCTTGCCTGAATATCTTTGGCATGATAAAGGACGATATCCCAAGCTTTTTGTTTGTGTTGATTGGGCCAATTACGCGGCGGTGTTTGTCCCGAAATAATTTGGGTAGTTACAGCCGTGTGCGTATCGTTAAAATCACCTAATGCAATATGCGGCAGCTGGCTATTTTCCAAACTATCGAGCATGATGTGTCGTAGGGCGTTCGATTCGCAGGCCCGCATCAATAAAGAACGCGCTGCCCCTTTTGCTTGTTCCCTAGGGTCGTGACGGTCTTTCCCTTCAGGGACAAGTGGCCGCTTTGATTTAAGATGTGCCACAAAAACCGCTACTTCTAGAGAAGGAGCAATTTGAATACTCGCTGAAAGCACTGGCCTAGAAAATTGATCAAAAGGAACTTCTAAACCTTCAATATCGAGTCGTTCCGGAAAATGCGTATACACCGCACTTGATTTAATTGGAAATTTGGATACTATGGCCACAGCGGGTGCGCCTCCTCTCTTTTCAGAAATTAGTAAAGTTGCCGCTTCATAGCCCGGAGTGTTATCAATTACTGCTTGCAAAGCTGCAACATCAAAGACCTCTTGAAAACCAATAATATCAGCATCCATTTTTAACAATTGCTGCTTAACCCAAGCTTTTTTTTGTTCATACTCCTGGGTAGAATATGATTGGTGGCCATAAAACGAACGGTTGGCAAGGGCAAGATTTAAAAGGTTAAAGGTGCCGACTTTAATTATTTTACGCTTCTTGTGCATAGTCCAATTTTACTCTTATCATTTAACAACAATAACCTTGTGTGATTCTACGTCTTTACTACTAACAATATTGATGTAATTAACGCCTGCGCAGAGTTGTGAAACATCTACTTTAAACTGTTGGTCTCGAATGTTAGGATGTACTTGGCAGCGTTTTCCTCTAGCATCGTATACTTCGATGGTTACCGCTTCTTCCAAAGCTGACAAGAAGCGTATTTCTATCATATCTTGTGCAGGATTAGGAGCTACCTGTGCAAAAGGAGCACGTTCTTGCGCTATTTGTTGCGCCGACAACAAAGGGCTGAAATTGGGTATAATGATACAGGACGACCCATTACTTGGGCGCCACAAAGGCACCCCTGCTGGCAAATCTGTACCTAAGTCATTGTCGGTCAATGTAGGAACATTTTGCATTGAATCTGGATAAGGAACAACTGATTTAATTTGAATACGG
>CAJQQM010000093.1 GCA_905480485.1 uncultured Aureispira sp. | reverse complement strand
AAAATTATAGGCCCCTGCTGGAGAAACTACCGTCGCTGTAGCTGAACCATTTCCATTACAGGTTGGGTCAATGGTGGAGAATGATAAAATAGGATTTGGGTTAACTGTTACCGTAAAACTAAATACCACTGGACAGCCAACTAAGGTAGTTCCATTAGCATTTGTTATTGTTTGGACAACTGCCGTGTAAGTAGTGGTGGCAGATGGATTGACAATTACAGATGCTGCAGTCATTGAAATCATATCGGTTGTAGGCGTCCATTGAACAGAATCTGAAGCAATCAAACCCGTCAGAGATAATGTCGCTTCTTGACCATCACAAATAGTAATATTACCCGAATGCGTGACATTTGGATAGGGAACAACATAAATGTAAACGGTATCTTCAGGCGTTAACCCACAACAATCCGTTGTCATTGAAAGCGAAATTGGGAAAAAGCCAGCCGTATTAAATTGAACACTAGCATTTTGAACCGAACCTGGATTCGGCGCTGCACCATTGAAATTCCAGTTATAAAAATCAGCAAAATACTCACTATCAAAGCTAGCAAAATCACCTACACAAACCGTAAAGGTATCCGGACCAACGAGCGGTGCATTGACAATAATATTTGCTGCAATTGTATTTGAAAAAGATATGTTATGAAACCCTAAATAGGTATTTGCACCAGACACTACATTATATCGATCAATCGTACCAAATTGCGTGGTAACTAGCGCTCCGGTTGGCGACTGAGGTATTGCATTTGTCGTAAAATCCCAAGTCACAGAAGATATATTAGTGAAATCAACATCTGTATCTGTGCAATTAATATTTTCTGCTGTAATGGTTGGCTGAGTTGCCAAATTAAAGCTACTATTATTGACAACAAGCGCCGAGCCTGAAGATACAAAAACACCAACGGACTCCCCTAAAGCTCCTGTTCCTCCATTTCCGCCGTTTCCTCCAGCACCACCATTCCCGCCGGCACCACCTTCACCGATCTCAGAACTGCAAGTCGTTCTTCTAGGGCCACCGTTACCGCCATTTCCACCATTTCCTCCAGGAGCGCCTAATCCTCCTGAACCTCCAGATCCGGGCGTCATATTACTCTGATCAACCGAACCATTTATACCATTATTTACTAAATACACGGCAAATGAACCTCCGCCTCCAAAGCCTCCAGATCCGCCTGCCCCACCTTGGCCACCACCGCCGCCGCCAGAACCACCGTTCCCAGGACCATCATTACAAAAGGCACAAGCCTGACGACCACCGCCACCTCCGCCTGCACCTCCAGACCCTCCTGTACCGTCGCCTCCTGTACCAGCTGCTGTTCCAGGGACAAAGAATCCAGCTGTATGGATTCCGGCAGGGCCTGCTGACCCAATAGAGCCTATTACACCACCTGTACCGGCACCGCCATTGCTGCCATCGGTACCAGGATCAGCACTTGCACCCGGATTGCCTCGATTGGTGTTTAACGGCTGAGAAGCTGATCCTCCACCATTATTTCCTGCCTCTGCGGCATTACCTCCTGAAAAACCACCGCCTTTCCCACCGGCACCGCCGCCGCCGCCATTCCGACCAGCTCCTGTCGAACCTGGATTATTTTGTATTGTACTATTATTATTAGCACCGCCAGCTACCCCTAGTGCGCCCTGCCCTCCTCCACCGCCATTTCCACCTGGCGCTGATTCGGTACAAAAGCCTAAACCACAGTTACCATCACAAGACCCTGAACTACCAATTGAACCATTGGCACCATTGCTACCGCTAGCCCCATTTGAGATTCCCGTCAATCCTGTTGATCCGTTACCTGGCAAAATTTGAGTTCTAACAATCTCATAATCATCACATCCATTTAAATGCAATCCGTAAGTAGAGGTTCCTAAAGTGGTTGCGTCATTTGTAGTAATTGTTAAATCCTGTAATCTAAATCCTGTACTACCATTTGCATAAAATGCGACCAAGCGTTGTTGACCAACAGCCCCTTCAGGGTTAGCCGCTGATCGGTTAATAGTTGTTGCAGCAGGCAAGCTGGTTTTGGTCCAAGCAGAGCCCTCTAGAAAGCCTCCTTCAATCGTTACAAAACTACCAATATTAAGTGGATTATTAATGGTATAAGTTCCTGTTGCTAGTTTAATTACAGCATCATTACAAGCGGCTCTACTTAAGGCCTCTGATAGAGTTGTAGGGTCGGCCTGTGTTCCTGTAGCTGAGGCATTACCGCTTGTTGAAGCATAAATATTGACACAACTTGGAAGGGCAGGAGGAACTCCTACCACCAAAAATGCTGTATCTTGAGATTTACATCCTGTTGTGGGATTGGTTATTTCGAGTATATAAGGATATGTCCCTGGACTAGTTGGGACGGAAACCAAAATATTAGACGCTGTTCCTGCAACAGTTCCAGAGCCTAGCGATGTCATAGAAGGATCAAACCATTCGAAGGTCATCCCGGTTTGGTCGCTTGTGCCTGTTAAAACAAAATTTCCACCGCCACAGGCCTCTGCTGTTTCAGGGAAAACTGAAACGACAGGGTCATCAGCTACCAAAACCGTTACAGCATCTTGAGATATACAGCCATCTGTCGTAGTCATTGCCACGGTGTAAGAAGTAGTAACCGTAGGGAAAGCTTGTGTACTTGCACCAACAATATTGCTCAAGTTAGAGGTTGGAAACCAATCAAAACCAACAATATTAGCCGGTAAGGCAGCAGTGGTAGCCGTCAAGCCGATCGTATCTCCAAAACATATCTGAACATCATTGCCAGCGAAAACAGCGGGATTAGGATTCGGGCCGACATTAATGGTAAAAGATTGAGTGTTCTGACCATAAATAGGGCATGCATCGTCAATAGAAGTCACAACGAATACATAGGTACCTTGATCTCCTAGAGTAGTGTTCCAACAAAAAGTACCCGATACAGAGGCACCGTTTGATGTTTGAGTAAAAGTTGCACCAGGGATATTATTAGAATAACTAATGGTAATATTTTGCCCAGGATCAACATCAATTGAATTTATATCAAAACAAAGCAATCCGCCTTCACAGACCGTTGTATCAAATACAGAAGAAGATCCATTTATTCCAGAAACAGAAGGAATAGTGTTGTTGCAGTTGGTTATATTAAATTGAATATCACGCATAATAGTACCAATCAAAACACCATTTCGGTATTCCTCTACCAAGACACACAAAACAGCAACTTGAGGTTGCGAGGCGGTAAAATTAATTTCTCCAGTTTGAGAATTAATTGTTATGGGATCCGTTAAGGGGTTCGTTCCATTAAATCCACCTGCATAAGTAACGGTAGTTGCAGCACTTTGTGAACAATCTATCATTGAGTAAACCAAAGAATCTCCATCGACATCAGTAGCTAATTGCTGATAATTAACGGCTTGGCCGACACAAGCAAATTGCTGTGGATTATTGGAAAAAGAGGGAGAACTATTGCAAGGAGACAGGGTGTTATCTAAGGTAGTTTGTACGTATATATTGTTCGACCCTGGCCCTGTCAGGTTGGTTATGGCATTATTTCTGCAACAAGAGGAGGAGGATAGAACCCAATCATTACATCCCGGAGGTAGTGTTAGGGTACCTTGAAAAATATGATGTTCAACACCAATACTTCCAGAACCCCCACAGGCACTTGTCTGCGAAGGACATAAAGGGGTAATATCTGTAACCGATTGTACACTTAAGGATAGGCTAGCAGATACACCACAGGAAGCCGAACTGTAATTTATAACTTGCGATGATCCGACACTTACACCATTACAATCTCTGTAGACATTTAGTGTTACTAGATAAGTATTTGGCCCTGTGCAGGTATAGGTTAAATCAAAACCCGTATAGTGCGTAGCAAAGGATGATTGATAAATACACAACAGTGTAAAAACAGAAACTATTTTTTTAAAATTATCTTGTAGAATAGTTAGCATATATAGTGATAAGTTAGTAATTTTTAAAATGGGCCATTAATATAAAAATATGCCTCGTAATATCAAAAGAAAAATTAAGATATTAATTGATTATATCCCATACTGATAGTGAGATAACAGACACAGAATTCTACACCCATAACTTAACGTAATTATACGCTTAGATAGTATAAAGAATTTAACAAAACATTAATTAGCCTCCTTAAACAGCAAAATACAGAAAGAGAGTGGCTTATCTCCGCAGAATCAATCTATTGCCACTCCCATGCTGTACCGTAGCTAGCATATTCATCACAATACTCTAAAAAATGATTGTAAAAGGAATGGCTTGCCAAGGTAGCGCTATCTCCTATAATGATTAGTTTCTTTTTGGCGCGTGTCATGGCAACATTCATCCTTCTTGTATCGCTAAGAAAACCAATCGCCGCATCTTCGTTTGACCGTACCATAGAAATATAGATAATATCTCTTTCTTGCCCTTGAAATGCATCAATTGTGTTTACCTCTATCAGTGCATCAGGAAAATGATCAAAATCACTAATTATAGCTTCTTGCATATATAAAACTTGTTCACGATAAGGCGAAATTATACCAATAGAGACAGTTTGGTCTCCTAGCATAACGAGTAAGTTATCTAAATGCTGTCTTAGTACAAAATATTCTTGTGGGTTGTAATAACTTAGTGATTCCTGATTGACTTGTTCGTCAAATGAACAGCCTGCAGTATCAATATACTCCAATGGCGCTGCTAAGCTATTGTCGTTAAGCCTAAGCTGCCAATCGACTACAGATGGATCAGATTTGAGTTGATTGCCATAAAACTGCCGATTAGAAAAGCCCATTATTGTATGATGCATTCGATACTGTACTTTTAACAAATCAACTTCTTGCAGACGCTGTACTCCTTTTTCGAGCAAGGTAATGTTCAAACCTTTTTGGGCAGCATCAAAGCACTTTACCGTAGGCGGCAACTGAAAAGGATCCCCTGCAAATATAATCTTATTGGCTTTGCCGATAGGAATCCATGTAGCTGGCTCGAGTGCTTGTGCGGCTTCATCAATGATTAGCGTATCAAAGTGTAGTTTCTCTATATGTTTGCTTACTGATCCTACCAAGGTACAACAAATAACGTCTGCCGACTGAATTGTTTTGGCAATAATATAATCTTCAAGCATTTTGGCGTGATGCATCAAATCTCTAGCTTCTTGATAGCTACTTCTACGATCCTGTCGTTCTTTCTGCCCAAACTTTCGTTTGAATTTTTCTGCATTTCGCCTTAACTTGGCCGACTCTATTTTCATACTTTTTACCTCTTTCATCTCAGGTAAAGTTTGTAATACGCCCTCTAAGGTATGCATAAGCAAGGCTTCATCTACTCTTGAAACATTCCCAATACGAATGACCGCCACCCCACTCGATGCTAGCTTTTCGGTTAATAAATCGGTGGCTGAATTAGAAGGGGCACATACCAAAACAGGTGACGTTGCTTTAATAAGTTGCTTGATTGCCGCCACTAAAGTTGTCGTCTTTCCAGTGCCGGGTGGGCCGTGTACTAAGGCAACATCTTTAGCTTTGAGAATTGTATTTACAGCTTTATTTTGAGAAATATTAAGTGTCGGGAGCTGAATATCGTGCCGTTTAAGATCAAAACGAGCTGGTTTTTTTCCAAGTAAAATTTCTCTTAATTCGGCCAGCCGATTGTCGGAAGCTTGCATCACTTGCTTCATCGCAGCTTCCATTACACGATAGGAACGTTCGTCAAAATTGAGCTGTACACCTATTTTACCACCTAAAACCCAACGCGGAAGAACAGTTCCATAAAGAATAACCTTCATTTTGTTTTTCTTCAGGTAATAAATCACTCCATTTTCTTGCTGTTGATCTCCTACAAATTTTTCAGAAAATATAGTAACCACTTGACCAGATCTAAATTTGTGAGGCTGATCAATTTGTTTAGTTCTTTCGATAATAATGTAAGGATGTTCTCCCAAGCTCCATCCAGTAGAGACCACCAAAACAGGATACCAACAAGCCCCTTTTTGAACCCGTTGGGCAACCGTCATTTCTTTTAGCAGACGATCGTGTTGTTCGCGCTCTTCTTTTTTTTCTAATTGAAGTAAATCTAGTACATTTTGAAGCTCCTCTTGACTCGTCATACGTTAAAGATATTGTTTGATAGGAATTGATGTCCCAAATTAGCACAATTATTGTTTTTATCAATACGGCATTGTCCTATTCCATTAAAATTATTCGCAGTTCTAGCTAAAGCTGTTCGGCTTCAACGATTTTTGGAATAAAATAATGGTTTTTATCAAAATTTTACGAGTTTTGTTATGTTCAAGAATTATTCTAAGAACACTATCAATGCCAAACCCTCAAATTTTATCTGTTGACAAGGTATTCTGATAATCTTTCTACCTAAATAAAACTATAACATTGAATATTTTCTTCCACTTTGGACGCTACATACTTTTCATGAAAAACATGTTTGCCCGTCCTGAAAAATTATCCATGTATTGGAAAGAGACCACCCGTCAGATGATTGACATTGGGATTGGTTCACTCGTTATTATCGGATTGGTTTCAGTTTTTATTGGTGCAGTGACCGCTGTTCAGTTTGCCTATCAACTAGGTTCTTCCTCAATTCCAAAATACTATATAGGATATATTGTTCGAGACATCATGAT
Organism: uncultured Aureispira sp.; assembly: GCA_905480485.1. Taxonomy (GTDB): domain Bacteria; phylum Bacteroidota; class Bacteroidia; order Chitinophagales; family Saprospiraceae; genus Aureispira. The sequence goes on along the minus strand of CAJQQM010000093.1, from coordinate 36,559 downwards.
TATAGAATTAGCCCCGACCTTCACCTGCTTAGCCCTTGCAGGAAAAGTGGGGTCTAATATTGCTGCCGAACTAGGTGGTATGCGTCAGAAAGAACAAATCGATGCGCTTGAGGTAATGGGGGTTGACACAACTGCCTATCTTATCATGCCTAAAATTATTGCTGCTGTTGCTGTAATTCCTATGTTAGTGGTTTTGGCTGCCTTTATGGGTATGGCTGGTGGATATACCGCTTGTACTATGGGTAATCTTGTTTCAGAAGCTGAGTTTATGCAGGGTTTACGTGCTTTTTTCGAGCCTTACAATATTTGGATTATGCAGATTAAAGCATTCGTTTTTGCATTTTTACTTACCTCAGTATCCTGCTATCAAGGTTTCTTTGTTACAGGAGGTAGTATTGAATTGGGCCGGGCAAGCACAAGTGCCGTAGTAATTAGTAATATACTTATCTTGTTGGCCGATTATATTTTAGCCCTATTGTTGACCTAAAACCCTGCAAAAAAACTAGCATGATTCGTATCGAAACCATAAAAAAGCAATTTGACGACCAAGTCGTACTAAAAGGCATCAGCACCGTTTTTGAAGAAGGTAAAACCAACCTAATCATAGGAAAGTCAGGTGCCGGCAAAACGGTAATGCTCAAAATTTTAGTAGGCTTATTGCAGCCAACAAGTGGCACCGTATGGTACGGAGACACTGATTTCACCGCGCTCAACAACAAACAACGGAAAGCAATTCGCACCGACATGGGTATGTTATTTCAGGGTTCAGCACTCTTTGACTCCATGACTGTCGAGGAAAATGTTCGCTTTCCTTTGGATATGTTTACCAACTTAACTTGGGATGAAAAAAAGAAAAAAGTCAACGAAACCCTAGACCGTGTTGAATTAACGGGCAGCAATAATAAATATCCCTCAGAGGTCAGTGGTGGCATGCAAAAAAGAGTTGGTATCGCCCGAGCTATAATCTTGGACCCAAAGTTTCTTTTTTGTGACGAACCTAACTCAGGTTTGGACCCGACTACTTCAATGAAAATTGATAAATTAATTCGAAGCATTACCGTAGAAAATAAAATGACAACCGTTATCAATACCCATGATATGAATTCTGTTATGGAAATTGGGGACAACATCAATTTGTTACATTTGGGCGAGTTAGCTTGGGTCGGAAACTGCAAAGAAGTAATGACGAGTGAAAATCAAATGCTTCAAGATTTCATTTTTGCGTCTCCTTTCCTTCAGCGACTAAGAGATGCTGCCAATTCTAAGCAATAACACTCATAATCAAGCTTTTATTTTTTCAAAATGAAAACACGCTTTCATATTTGAAACACATGCTAAAAATAAAGTTTTATAAAATATTGATTATTAATAACTATTGTGTGTTGGTATCATTTTTTCATTGGTAAGTGTAATCCCATGAAAGTTAAACACTTAAACACACCCACACACTCATGAAAAAATTTACTGTACTTTTTGCAAGCCTCCTTATCACCTTCTTATCTTACAACAATCTTCAGGCAGAATCTAGTTTATTTCAGCCTATTCCAATCGAAAATGTCGATTCTATTTCATATATCGTTTATTTTGAAGGCGACATTGAAGAAGCATTACACAGCGACAATGCTTATATCAAAACCTTTCTAGAAGTTTATGAATTAGAAGTACACAGCACTTTTGAATACGAACATAACATCAAAGGGTTTGTACTATACGCACCTAAAGGTCAGTACATTGCAACCGAACTAGCAAAGGAATTATCCTTAATAGAAGATGTTTACATGGTAGAACTTGAAAAAATCAAAAAAATACCTTTAGAAATATAATAACTACCTAATAGTTACCTTTACATACTGGCATACACATACTGTGTATGCTTTTTTTATGTTTAAGTTTTCTTAAATAAACTTCAAAAGCGTTAAATAATCCAAATGTGAACGCATGTACATTAATATTGGTTTAATTGTAGTATATTTTTTATTTATTAAGCACGAATGCTTATTATTGATATCTTTTAACCAATACCCCTTCTAATCCCCTTGATTTAAACCATTCCCATTTTGAATACAAATTACAAAAATAACAATACCTTAACAATGCGGTACTTATTAGCACTAACATTTAGCATCTCTCTACTCTGTTCTGTATCAGCTCAAAAAAAAGCAATTAATATTCCACATTTGTGGGAATCTTACAGCTTTTATCCAAAAATGGTACCTGGGTTTAATTTCATGAACGACGGCAAACATTATACAGTACTAGAAAACGCATCAATCGTTCAATACGATTTGACCTCTGGAAATAAAACCAATATTATTTATAGTGCTTCTGACTTTAATTTTTCGGATTATACGTTTAGCAAAGACGAACAAAAAATTGTTTTAGAAGTAAACAGAGAACAAATTTATAGACGGTCGTCTAAGGCCAATTTTTTTGTATGGGACAGAACGAGGGAAGAACTGACTGAGGTTTCTAAGAGTGGTAAACAACGCTATGCTACCCTCAACGACCAAGCTGACAAAATAGCTTTTGTTCGCAACAATAACTTATTTTATAGAGATTTGAAGAGCAATAAAGAAATTCAAATCACGAAAGATGGCCTTAACAATTCGATTATTAATGGGGCAACTGACTGGGTTTACGAAGAGGAATTTGCTATGTCAAGGGCATTCTTTTGGTCGCCCGAAGGAGATAAAGTCGCTTTTCTAAAATTTGATGAGACGGCGGTTAAAGAATTTACGTATACCTCCTACAACAAGGGATTGTACCCGATTTATACTACGTTTAAGTATCCCAAAGCAGGTGAAACGAATGCCACCGTTTCGGTGCACGTTTACCACCTTTCATCCGACAAAACAGTAGCTGTAGAAGTAAAAGGCGACGAAGACCAATATATCCCACGCATAAAATGGGTTAACAACGATAATTTGTGTGTTACCCAAATGAATAGACATCAAAATAAATTAAGTTTATTGAACGCCAATCCTGTCAATGGGAAAACTACTTTATTATTGGAAGAAAAAAATGACTATTTCATAGACATTCACGACAACCTTACGTTTTTGGATGATGCCTCCTTTATTTGGACGAGTGACCGAGATGGTTTTAATCATATATATCTACACAAAGAAGATGGAACTATTCAAAAACAATTAACCAAAGGGCCTTATGATGTTACTAAGTTTTATGGTTTCGATGCCAAAAACCAAATAGTTTATTTTCAGGCGGCCGCTGAGGGCGCGATTAACCGTGGTATTTACAAAGTCGCCCTTAAAGATGGCAAAATGAAGGCACTACATCAAGATACCGGTGTAAATGAAGCACAATTTAGCAGAACCTTTGATTATTATGTTAATGATTTTTCGAAGGCCGCAAATCCGCCAACATTTAAAGTGTATGAAACTTCTAAAAACAAACTAGTTCGTACAATAGAGGACAATCAAGATTTAAATAAGAAAATGGAAGAATTTGATTTAGGAAGCATTGAATTTTTTGATCTTTATAACAGCGATTCTGTTCAACTGCATGCGTGGATGATAAAGCCCTCAGATTTTGACCCTAGCAAAAAATATCCTTTATTTATGTATGTTTATGGCGGGCCTGGAAGACAAACAGTCATGAATGAATGGGGTGGCCAAAATTACATGTGGTTTCAAATGTTGGCACAACAAGGCTATATAGTTGTTTCGGTTGATAACAGAGGGACAGATGCTAGAGGCGAGGAATTTAGAAAATCAACCTATATGAATCTAGGCAAAAAAGAGACGATTGACCAAATTGAGGCGGCGCGTCTGTTAGGACAAAAATCTTTTATAGATGCTGATAGAATCGGAATTTTTGGCTGGAGTTTTGGCGGCTATTTATCGACAGCTTGCCTTGCTAAAGGGGCTGATGTATTCAAGATGGCAATTGCAGTGGCGCCCGTTATCAACTGGAAATGGTACGATACCATTTATACCGAGAGGTTTATGCGTACACCACAAGAAAATAATGCCGGCTACGAAGACAACTCGCCCATCAATTTTGCAGGTTTAATTAAAGGAAAGTATTTATTGGTCCACGGAATGGCCGATGACAATGTACATTTTCAGAATGCTGCAGAAATGGCGAGGGCGTTAGTTAGCAAAAATATCCCTTTTGATGAAGCTTATTATCCCAACAAAAACCATGGTATTTATGGGGGCTATACTCGATCTCACTTATACCATAAAATGACTGACTTTATCACAAAAAACTTATAAACTAGCAGCTGCGCAGTAGAATTAATCCGTGTTGCGTCCCTTCGTAGTGATTATAAATAAGTACGTTTTTGACGGGCCTTTGCCCTTGCCTAACAATAGTTTCCTTAGGGAGTGTCTGTCCATCAATCAAGTGTGCTGCCATCCACATAGCAAAGGAGGAGACCGTATAATAGTCGCCTACTAAGTTTTTGTAAGCATAAATTGAGACCTCTTTTCCAAATAGTTTTTCCGAAACCCAATTATAATAGAAATCGGTTCTTATATCGCCATTATAGCCTAAAAACAAACTATCTATAGCGGAAGCTTCTAATTGATTTTTTTCTAGAAAATGGTGTATTTTCTCCACTATCTCCTCTTTGGTGGGGTAGCAAATTTGATCTACATCTATAATCTCTGCAATGCTTGAAGAGGACACTTGTGCATCTACTACAAACAGGGCAGCCCCTTCTCCAGATACCGTGCCTTTTGTTTTGGAAGCCAACAACTCTGTTGAACGAACAGCTTCCTCTTTGAACATACCTCTTAATTTGTCGATGTTATAATTGGCTTGCGATATCTCTTCGACCCCGCCTATCAACAAACGTTTTGCTTTTCCAGCTTCAAACAATAATATAGCATCAAGAAGTGCCGCTTCAAAGGCGATACCATTATTAACATGCGTGTTATTATAGCCGGTTATCTTACCCATTAAAGCCAGGGTACCAGCTATTGAATTAGAGGTACTTTGAACAAAGTCAGTAGGGGTAAGTGTTCCTTCGTTGTATTCAACAATTTGATTTAAAAATCGAATTGACTTTTTGATGCTACCATTAGCCGACCCAATTATTATACCTTCTATATCTTCAAACTCGTTGATCAGGGGCAGCCCTGTTCCCACACCCATGCGGACCGATTTACTCATCCGTCTTAAAAGGTTGAGCGGCACCATCGATTTGTATTTAGGTTCTTTAGCCCAAAACTGACTTTCGGTATGTTCTTCAGCACCTTGTTCAAACAGCTCGTTACCATAGGTTGGCTGCGGTGAAATACAAAACATTTTGCGGATATACATATTAGTTACACTTTTGATAAAACGAGGGAGGAGCAGTTGCCCCCAAAGCCAAAAGAATTGGAGAGTACATGCTGAATATTTAATTGATTGCGGTAGGATAAAATAGGTGCTGCATCAAATTTTTCGATAGGATTTGGACAGTTCAAACTTTGGTATAATTCTCCATATTGAATCGATAACAAAGAAAAGATAGCTTCGATCACACCGGCTGCTGCCAAGGTATGTCCTGTGTATGATTTGGTAGACTGATACGCTGGAATTGTATCGAATATTTGAGAAATACCATACAACTCAGAGTAATCATTATTGACAGTTCCCGTGCCGTGAGCATTGATGTAATCTATTTGAGTTGGACTGAGTCCGGCAGTTCGAATCGCCTCTTTAATCGAGGCAATAATGCCGATAGCCTCGTCTGAAATGGAAGATGGATGAAAGGCGTCGTTGCTATTGCCATATCCACTTATTTCGCCGTAGACTGTTTTGTCCCCTACACTTGTTTCGTCTTCTAAGACAAGATATGCCGCTCCTTCCCCAAGTGTTAATCCAGTTCGGTTTTCGTCAAAAGGAGTACAGGGATTTGCCGATAGTATTCTTAGGGCATTAAACCCATTCACTGTAAATTTAGCAAGCCCTTCTGCTCCTCCAACAATAGCTCTTTTTGCCCTACCTGATTGAATTAATTTTGAGCCCATCATAATAGCGTTAGCAGAAGAAGAGCAGGCAGTATTGATCGTAGAACTAAGTCCTTTCATACCATATCTTTTGACCAATTTAAGTGTGTGTGCTCCGCATATGTAAGATGATAGGTACTCAGAAGGTGGCCCTAGGTGATTTCCATCTTTGTAGAGTTCATCTGTCATGGACATACCCCCTACCGTACTAGCCGACATAAAAGCGGTATCATAAGCCGCAATTTGAGCGGTAGTTAGGCTTGCATCGGTACAAGCTTCCTGAAAAGCTAATGTAGCTAATATATCGGTCCTAGTCATCCCTTTTTCTAGCTTCATTCCTCCGCTATTTAGGAGATGCTCGCTTGAATAGGGTACTTCTCCGAATGGAAACTGCTCGACATACCTTGACTGCATAAACGAGGCCTTGCCAATACCAGTTTTGGCCGACAATAAACTTGTTCTGTTTTCTTCCACATTAGAACCTATCGAAGAAATTACCCCCATGCCGGTAACGAATACTCTATTCATAATTTCTCTTAAATATTATTCATTTATTCGTATACACGATTTTCTTCAATGTATCGAACCATACTATTGATATTTTCTAAGATTTTCCTACCTTTTTTGGGGTCGGTTATCTTAAGCTTATACTCGCGCTCTAACAAAACAAGCAACTCTACTGAATCAATAGAGTCGAGCCCCAAATCTCCCTCAGGACCAAATAAGGGAACATCGTCTTGCACATCGTCCGCTTCAATATCAATAAGATTGAGGTATTCAATAATCTGATTTTTAAGCTTCAATTTTAATTCAGAACTTTCCATTCATTTAATAATTTATCCAATTATTTAAATTATTTTTTCTTTTTTTAATTTAAAGTATACAACCACTAGGCACAACAATACAAAGCTTGATATACCTAACAATACGGGTATAAGTTCTGCCCAAGAACCTCCTTTCAAAAACAGCACATAAAAGCCTTGCAGACACCAATTAAGAGGAGAAACCATACTTAACATTTGTAAATAGCCTGGCATAACGAAAGAAGGCACCCAAATACCACCTATAGCAGCAAAAATAACAATAGAGACCGCCCCAAAGCCATATGATTGTTGTTGTGTTTTGGCCAATGAACCAATTAAAAGAGCATAAGAAACGGCAGCCAAACTACTAACTACAGATAATAGTAGAAAGCCTATAGTATTGTCCGGCAGCGTAAGTTGCGGCAAATCTAAGGCAGGAAATGTTAGTTTGGTCAATGTAAAAACAAAAGCAATCTGTGTAAGGGCTACCAATAAATAAACTGCCATTTTTGATGCCAATACAATATAAAAGGGGGTGGGCATTGTCTTTAGTCGGATGAACGAACCGTTCAGACGTTCTTTGACAATATTATTTCCTAATGAAACGACCATAAAAAACATAGCAAAGATGGTCCATGCAGGTACATTATGCTGCGTTGAATTGGGAATAACGTTGCTGTTTGACGTGGTCGCTACGTTTCGTTCAACTGGAGTCGATTTGTCAATCATCGCTTCTTTCAATTTAGCCGGCGCATCCTCTAAACCCAATTGTTCGCAAAGGGTATTTATAAGAAGTTCTCCTTCTACCCCTTTTAGAATAGCATTAATCATATTTATAACCGACATGCAATAGTTTTCTTTGAGCACCGGGTCGTGATAAAATTGTAAGGAAGAGGCCGCCAAATTATTTTCGAGACTATCTTCTAACAAGCCTAACTCTAGCATCATATCAGTACTAACCGCCGTTGCCTTGGCTACTAAACTGCCTGTAAATTGCGGTTCGATGTATAATCCTGTCAGGTAGTCCTCGTCAAGCATATATTGCTTAATATCTTGAACCGGCAAAGAGTCTGCCTTATGTATATCAAACAATCCCGATGCTTCCATCAAATCTACCAATTTTAGGCTTTGCGATTGCTTGTCTTTATTGACAATCAACATTGAAATTCGGTTCTCATTGACAATTCTAAAGGCCGAATCCTGAACGATTGTAATGATAAATACCAACAAAATAGGCATCGCATACATAATCGCTAAACCTGTCTTATCATAAATAAGAATAGAAAACTCTTTTTTTATTGCAATCCAAAATTTGTACATAATAGCCGTTTCTTAATCTCTAAACTCTTCTCCTGTAAATCGGATGAATAAATCTTTAAGATTTTGTGTTTCGTGTTCTTTCATTAGAGCCTTCAAACTGCCTTCTACAATAATTTTACCATGATCGAGTAGTGAAATACTGTTGCAAAACGCCTCGGCTTCCGACAAATGATGCGAGGTGTAAATGATGGTTGTCCCCTTTTGATTCAGTTCTTTTAAAATACGAAGTATTGCCACTTTTGATTGTACGTCGACCCCTACCGTTGGTTCATCTAAAAACAAAACGGAAGGATTGTGAATAATGCCAATCGCCAGATTAACCCTTCTTTTCATACCCCCCGAAAAAGTTAAGATTCGATCGTTAACAACCTTTTTTAACCCCAATAAATCGAGGATTAACCTAGATTGTGTACGTATCTCGTTTTTATTTAGGTTGTACATCGCCCCAAAATACTCAAGATTTTGAAGAGGTGTTAATTCTTCAAAAAAAGCATATTCTTGAGGGACATATCCAATGTTAGGTTGAAACTGCTCAAAACTGACAGCCTTGCTGTTTCTATAGTAAGACAAACTTCCTTCAGTGGGTTCGAAAATACCACAAAGGATAGAAATCAAGGTAGTTTTGCCAGCACCATTTGGCCCCAATATCCCATAAATATCCCCACTAGAAATAGATAAATTCACTTTTTCTAGACTGAATTTATCGGCTCCTTTATAACGTTTCGATAAATTTTCGGTACGTATTCGTGGTGTATTCATTAAAATTTCATTTTATACATTTTCTTAAATGTTTCCAGCTCAACTGCCGCTATTTCATCAAAGCCATCGGCAATTTCATTAAAATACATTTGTTCGGAATTTCTACCTTTGTAAATAGCCGCCATTTTTACAGCTGAAGCGCGTAATAAATCGCCCGATTTAGTAATTTGTTCCGAAAAGCCCGCTAGACGATCATCTTGAAGAATAGCGGCTGCTTGTTCTAAGAAAGCAGCGTAAATAAACCTAAAACCTCCTCCTCCTGTACCAATTTCTTCTTGCATACGTACAATTTGCCCCAAATTTAAGCGACTTTCGTGCAAGCCTATTTTTTTAGGCCACTTACGTATTCTGTTGGCCGTGTACTTAAAACCACTACTTCCGATAAACGAAAAAGGAACGCGCGTCATCCACCAAGCATTCTTATGCAGGGCAATTTTGATGGCCTTGCGTAGTTGTTCATCTGATGCAACTTGCACATTTACCGGATAGTATAAATGCCCTTTAGGCGCCAAAGGACCTCTTGCAAACCGCACATCCTCTAGTTGTGCAGCATTAAGACTCGTAACCGTTTCCATTACAGGGTCGCTAATCAAATACTGTTGGTCTTTTTTGCCATATACAATAATATTATGGGCATTAAAATGAAAACGATATTCCTTGGGGAAATAGGCCAAATGAAAAACACCCACCTGACAACCGACCGGAATACCGGAAGACAATTTTTCGTCTAGAAGCGCTTGTGCTTTAGAAGGGTCGGAAAACTTTTTTCTAACTACCTCTATCCCCAATGCTTTTGCTCCTCTTCTAAAAATTTCACCTGGCATTGTTCGGAAAGAAATAGCGGGACCATTATTGATTTTCATAAACGGAACATGAATATAAAAAAGTCCGACCCCTAGTCCAAACACAAGAGGTTCTGACATATAATCATAGCCCTGATGCCGGAATAAACCTACCGCCACACCATTTTCGCAATGTGCAGTTTGTGTATGTTCAAACCCTTTAGTTCGTTCCATCAAAATGTATCAATTCGTCTACAGAAATCTTAAAAGTTTTAGCGTATTTTTCTAGTTTCTGATGATTTAATTTTTTAAAAACAGCTGGCTTTAAATGCCTTTTTACTGACCACTTCCAAAAGCCTGTGTAAGCAGCTAAAGTAGCCAAATCCATTAAGTTTAGCTCCATAAAATAAAAAACAGGACTTTTTGAACCCGCTGCAACCGACTCTTTTGCAAAATTAGTTCTACGGGCAATTTCATCCCATGCGCAGTTGAGTGCATCCGATTTGATATCCCAACCGGTACTCAATTCTTTTTCGTACTGCCCTTCTATATTTTTGACATAGAGCAGTTCCCGTGTAAAATCTGCCAACTTACTTTTATCCTGCGGAAGCTCTTCTTTTTTCATTACTATTGTACGATTAGGACATTAACAGACGGTCAACCAAGTGAACACATAAGAAAATCGTGCACTTTCAGGTACTGCCAACAAAAGCTGATCTCCTTTTTTCAAACGTCCACTTTCCATCAATTCGTTGACCATCAAATAAATAGATCCTGCACCAACATTTCCTTTACTTTCTAAATTGGTAAACCACTTTTCTTTAGGAACATCTAAGCCATTTTCCTCTAGAATTTCGGCAATCGGTTGTTCGAAAAAGAAACTAGACAAATGTGGTAAAAAGAAATTTAGCTCTTCTATACGAACCTTTCGTTTATTAAGAATGCGCTTAAGCTGATCAAATCCAAGTCGAATTATATTTTTGCTAAGAAGCTTAACATCTTGTTTCATGCTCATTATAGACTGATTAGCCATGTCCTGTGCATCGTATTCTTTATAGGATACCAAGTCGCCATTCGGTAACTTTTCGGCGGCTGAATACATACAAGTTTCTACCTCGTTTGCGTACGAACAGGCCTCTATCCAATCTACTCTGAGCGATATTCCCGTCGTATTTTTTTTATTTTCCATCAAAAATGCACCTGCACCATCAGACAACATCCAACGTAGGAAATCTTTTTCGAAGGCTAAATAAGGTTGTTCTTGTATTTTCTCAGCGACTTGCACTTCTTCCTCAAACATGCCTTTAGTCATCATCGCAGCCGAACGTTCCGACCCCGTAGATACCGCTTTGTCTTTTTCTCCCGTTTTGAGCGATAAATAAGCGTATTTAAAAGCATGCATTCCAGAACAACATGCCCCTGCCGGTGACACTACTTCAATATTATTGGTTTCTGGCAAATTGCCGTGCACCATAACTGCATGAGAAGGAATTATTTGATCAGGAGTTGATGTTCCACAACACAATAAATCAATCGATTTTAATTGATTAGTATCTTCTTGAAAAAGATTACGAATTGCCGCAGCACACATTTCGGCATTTGTGTGGGTACTTTTCCCTTCTTTTGTCAAAGCATAATACCTAGATTTTATTCCATTTCTCCTCAAAACAATCGCTTTTGCTCTTGAAGGTCGGCCATTAACATAGCCTAAATACTCCTCCATCTCGCTATTGCTTACGCTTTCATTAGGTAAAAAAACAGCAGCTTTATTAATAAATACTTCTTTCATTGAACGACTCTTATCAAAAATGAATGGTTTAAGAAAAAACCAAGGGACTAAATAATGTGCAAAAGTAAGACTTTATTCGTTTAAAAAACACTTTTATAGGCAACAATCACAAAACAAAAATATTAAAGGATAGGAGGATTTGAAATGAATTCTAATTCATTATCAATTCATAAAGATTATCCATTGAATTAATCCAAGCATGATAATCTAAAACTTTACACTGACAATGTTGATGTTCGATACGCCGCATTAGACTGACTAGTTCATCAATCGTTTGATTATTCCAAATTTTACACCAATCGAAATTAGCCTCATTGAAGGTATCGGCTTTAAATCTTGAATAATAAGCCATTGCAGCGCCGGCAGAAAGATTGGTTAAATAATCGCCGGACATTTCGCTCAATTCATGCAATGTATTGAACTTTAGACCTCCTACATAAGCACTTGCCAGGCCTATTCCACGCCATAAATCAGCGTGGTACTTTACTGAAAAGGCATGAATAGACGCTTCAAGCAAGGATAGGTCTGCTTTGGTTTGATACCACAAACTTCGTCCGATACCTTGCATATAAGGACCGGCTGATGCTGCATCAATAAAGCTAGAAAAAATTTGTTGTTGAATCCTGCGTCTTTTAAACAAGCCCTCGTAATAACCCAAACCATCATAAACCCTCCAATACAAGCCTTTATCAAATAAATGAGCATAGCTACTTGGGTTAATTTGGTGTTGCCCAAGGGCCCATCCTAAACCTATAAAAATCTGTACCCCATGAATACGGCCGTACTGTTCCAAAAACACTTGCCACTTGTCAAAGCTGACAACGGCCTGCTTAAGGGCTTCATCAGCAATTGCCATAGACATACCTTCAAATGCAATTGAAATAAAATCAGCAGGCACTTTTTTGAGAAAATCACCCATTGCATCCTCATAAGATGACTTATGAAGCATAGATTTAGCTTCCCAAAAAACTTCTTGAATAAGCGTAATATTAGAACTTGCAGTACGTAAAGAATTCATCAAACAGCCATTTTATTTTCTAACCACATTAATTCCATATCATTGATAAGCGATATTCTGCGCGACAAGGCATTCTTATCGTTGGATTGAAGCATAATTTGATCATAGGAATCATTCAAGTTCATGGTATAGGGATTGCATTTTATATCTTCGGGAGTATTATTCAAGTCTGTCGATATTTTTTGAAAAACAGCAGCTGCCATATCCTCCAATACCCCTAAATTAGAGGTGCAAGTATCAATTAAGGTTTGTTCTGTGTGTCGCACATTCATATCCATATGTAATTTTTTGATAAAGGGAACATCAAAAAAGTCTATAAAACGATAGTGGTATTGCTGATTGTCTTTTTTAGACCAATCTTGAAACAATTGCTGCATTTTACTATTGAGTTTTGCTAAGCGAATCCCAACAGAATTTCTAGCGGTAAACAAGGCTCGCAATACTTCAATATTGGTAAAACCAGCGTTGGTAAACAACAAAGTTGGAATAGCCCAATAGACCGCCCAATCCCATAGAATCTTAACGACCATAACTTGCGTATTATCAAACAATGCATATTGGTTTTGATAAATTGGCACCCAACTTTGAAAAAAAGCAGCGTGTACTCGCTCATAAATAATGGTTCGTGCAGCAATATCTTCGCCCTTAAAATCCCTTAGAATCAGATCAGACAACCAAGTGTTACCAAGAGCAATAAAATCAGTACCTGGAGAATAAAAAGGGTCTAAAAAGGCAGCAGATTCACCCACTACTCCCCACCTATCGTTAGAGTAAAAACGACCAGAATGATGCGCCAATTGTTTTAGTTTTCTAAAATCTAGTACGTTGGTAGTATAGGGCTGAATTTTTTGAGCACATAAAGGTTCGTGAAGGGCTAGCCATTGCATGGCTTTCTCAAAACTGTTTAAACTACTAAAATCATGAAACCGTGGGTCTGCTACTATTCCAATACTTGTATTCCCCGTAGATAATGGTATAAACCATACCCAATAGCCTTTACCCATGAAATGCAAAGTACCTAAGCGCCGAAAGCCAGGACTAAATTGAGTTTTCCAAGCATGTACATCCGACCAATCATCTACATCAATTTCTCCTTCTACACGAAACCAAACAGCATTGACATGATGTTCTAATTTTTTCTCAAACCCTAATTTCCTTTTTAGAAATGAAGCACGACCACTTGTATCTACCAACCATCGTGTTATTAGTTCATATGCTGTACCTTTTTGGTAGTAGCCAACTCGATGACCTTCTTCTGAAAAATCAACAGTCCTCACTACCGAACCAAATTCAAATTGTACGCCTATATCTCGAAGTTTTTGTGCCAAATCATTTTCAAAAACACCTCGATCTATTTGATGACTAGGAATAGGTAGTTCGCTTCGGGCACCTAATTCAACACGTTCCTCAATCTTTTCTTTAGCTTCTGGCGAAAAAAAGAAGCGTAAGCCTTGTTTTGGAAGATGCTTTTGATCTAAATAAGAACCCAAGCCCAGCACTTCACGCAGATAATGAGTTCCTAATTCTACGGTAGATTCCCCTACTTTATGAGCCGAAGTCGGCGCTGAAGATTTCCTCAGTTCCAATACCCTTATAGTAATATTCGGTTGCGATTTTTTTAGCTGCAAAGCTAAAGTTAAACCTGCCAATCCACCTCCTAAGATTGTAACGTCTGTATCCATAGTTGAAATTATTCCAAGACAAGTCCCTATTTATCTCCAATCCCCATATAAAGCAATTGCTGCTTATCTGTTTTTATTTTCCAGAACAAAAGCGGCCTAAAAAGTACTGTATAAATCAATAACACGATCGGAGAGATAATGAACAAAGCAAAGATAAGATAATACTTGTACAAAGATATCCATCGTGCGCGTTTTTTATCGGTACTTCCTTTTTTTACGATTAGATGTGCCCATTTGTAAAACAAGGGTTTGGCTCTTTTTTCGATTAACATTATAGAAGGATGTATATCAATTCGTCCAAGTTTTAAGCAGGCTTCTTGTAGTCCCGAGCCTTGTTCTTTTTGAATGCTAGCTGCAATAATTTCGCCAAATTGGCCAGCTTGCTGAATGTCTTCATCCGAAACCCCCGGCTTGGGCAACAACCCCCACTTTCTGGTTTTGTTTCCTGTCAGCATCCAATGTAAAATACTCAAGGCAGATAACAAATTTTGATGTCGATCGATAAACGGTAGATTTGCAATTAATCGACCGCCCGCTTTTTCAATTTTGAGCAAAAGGCATTTTTGGGCACTTATCCACATGTTTCTCGCCCCTATAACTGTTATAACCGGTGTGTTTTCAAGAAGCTTCACAAAAGCCTCCACTTCAAACAAAGAGGTTATTGGAGGAGAAGGCGATAAAAACCAGGGTTGGTAGCCGATGATAATTAAATCGTATTTATTGTACTTGAACTCAATATCTTGAAGTTCTATAGGCCGCTCAAGAACCGTCTCAGGCATCTTATCAAAAAAATCATGAGAGTCCCAAGGAAATGAATAGGCCTCTTTCGGTTCAATTTTAACCTGGTCTAGCGTCATTTCCTGTAGCGGCGCTAAGATATTATCAAGAATTTGATAAAGTTGCCCAGTTTGAGAATAGCCAATAAGCAAAATGCGTTTCATATAGGAATTTAGTAGCGTTTAGGGAGACAATTGTTTTAAAATTGTTGATTGTTTTGCATATTCTAGGACAAATTTTTGTTGAACTGAATTCAATTTTTTGTAGCCTTTTCGAACGATATTTGTATCATCCTCTATCGCCGAATTGTACTTCAAGATCTTCGGAGCTTTTTCTTGTATGGTTAATCGAAGGAAACGATACAGGACCTCCGAAGGTGCAGACTCTATTACTGCTTCTAGTTCACGACATCCTTCTTTAAATAATTTAATTTTTTGTAAAGGAGTCTTCATGAACCCCGATTTTTTCATCTGTAACGTTGCTCTAAAAGCCTTATTTTTTAAAAGGCTTAAATCTGAAGCTTCTAAACGTTCTAATGCCCCATCAATTTTTGATAATGATTCGCTATAATAAGCGTCAAAAAACAAACTATCCGTCAGCAAATAACTTGTTGCTGTTCCTAAATTAATGGCAAACAGAAGGATATAAATCCAATTCATCTTAAATTATTTAATTAATTATCCGTAGAAGCTTTCTTTATAGATTCAATATAGAAAACATCTAAAAAAATACTAATTTACAGACAAAAAAAATACCATTCTAAAATTATTAGAATGGTATTTTTTATAAAATTGCTAAAACCCGAAGAATTAGCTTTATATCATACTATGATCCCACAATTTAGATACATAATAGCGTATCAATGCTGGCTTATCGTCGTTGTCGTCTAAATACCCATAGTTCTGAAAAGTTCTTACTTGCAATTGATATCCGTCTTCCCCTTCAATCCATCGAAATGATATTCGATCGAATATTCGATGCCACGGTGCTTTACGATAGGTCGTTCTAGTTTGTTCTATTCTACCCGACCCAAAATTGCTAAAGCAGTGGGCATGCGTAAAGGCATATCGACCTCTTCCTTCGCGTGCGCCAGCTTGTGCAACGACCTCAAAGGCAGAAATATCTTCCAATCGATCAACAATTGTTTGCCACTCTCCGTTCGCTTTAACCGTACCCGAGGCAAAGGTTCCTACCCTACCATCCATGCCGGCCATGCCATTGACTTCTAATTTATAGTTAGGCGTAGTGGTTCCGATGCCTATATTGCCCGATTCTCTCAAAAACAATACACTATTGTGTTCAGAGTCATCAATACTCAATCCTTTGCTGTGCCTGCTAGGATTTAGCGAGAGACTAAATGCTGCATTTGAATCTCTTATGCTTTCAAAAAAGCTAAGTAACTTACGATTACTGCCTTGTGGGGCTAACATAAATCCGTGGTCGGGGCTTTGTGAAAATCCATCGTCCACTTTGTTGATCGTAGAATCTATAAAATCCGAAAAGTTTACTTCTGAAGGTACAGCCCCTCGGGTAAATAGATTCTTTAGGGTGCTTCTTGTTAATAGTGTCATAACCTAAAAATTATGAAGATTGAGTATTTTAATGTCTATGGTTTTATAAAAGGATTATTGTGTAAGTATACAAAAAAAAACTATAACATGCTTAATCCTCCTCTTCTTCTCCGTCTCTGTTTCTTCTTTTATCTGCTAAAAAGTCGTCTAAATCGCGTTCCTTTTCTTCTGTCATTACAAAATCTCCATCGATTATCATCGAGCTAATCGATGCTTTTTCAGGCAATTGGAATGTTTCATCATCCACAAAATAAAGTGGATTATTTTCGAATGGGATTAAGATAGACCAAGGCTTCGTAGCTTTAATAATTGGCGAATTAGTTGAATGTATAGCCGTGTCATCTACATCAAAGCCTCCTTTATCTTTCGGGAATACCTGAACCGTAGAGAATTTTGTAACAAATTCTACATAGGGGCATTTTTCTATAAAACTAAGAATAACATCCTTGACCAAAACACCCCCTAATTCAAGTTCTTGATCGACCCCTAGCATCCAAGGACACATAAATTCAATGATATCCTGATTGAGTTTTTTCAGGAATGTACCGTTGTTTTTGCCCTGAATAAAACGCAAACCTGCTGATATTTTTACACGTTCATATATCGGGTTTCTGACTTCAATATTTACGAAGGGTGAAGAAATACTTTTGAGATACTCCTTTATCGAATCCAAAACCGTATAATTAACCACCGGTAAGTGATAAGATTTGATATTTTTATCAATTTTAGGAACGACTACCAACGTTACCGAACCTTTCCCTACATAATCTTCATTACCCACGTGTGTTACACATTTTACCTGATGGATATTGGGAAACTTTTCTAAAACTAAGCGTTCGTAATCCCAGGCAGAAACTGCTCTGTTTTTGTGCCTTAAGCGCTCACTTGTACGGGTATAAAAGTCTAATTTGGACTCACCTGAACGACCTCCAAATGATGGAAAAGGTTGCTTAACACCTCTTATCTGTGAGATGGAAGAAGCTAGTTTCTTGATTGAAAGTGCCGGCAAGGGTTCTTGTAAATGCGTAGCACTACTTCCATTGTCAACCCAAGTTACTTGAATCGCCTGTGTAGCAACTTTCAGGCAGCGCGGCAATAAATCCGGTTCGCCTTTAATGGAAACTCTAAGCCAGTGTAAGCCATCTGTTAAAATATTATTTTTGTTACTCAACTCCCTTGGAATATCCAAGTTTATAATTCCTGAATTATTAAATCCATTCGTCGTGTCTTTGAGTATTTTATTCTGAGAAAACTCTTTCCATTCATCATTTGCCATATAACTCCAAACAATTTCTGGTTTGTTCTTTTGCGCATTCTGATCCGAAAATAAATTTAGGTTTTCTTTGAGTTCAAAGTAAAAGGAAACCGGACAAGGTGGCAACAAATCTTTAAGACCTAAATACAAATAAGCATTATCGTCGTAGTTTGGCATCAAAGAACGATTGGTAGATCGTCCTTTTTCAAAAGTACTGATAATTCCAAATGGATGGATATGATAAATTTGCTCTTTTGAACTTTCGCCTTTTGTGAGCTTTCCGATTGATAGCACGTTGATTTCGGTACTTGCAGAATAATCAAGCGTGATATGCTTCATAAATGGAGCAATCGGTTGCTTTGGTAGGGTTTTTTCAGCCCCTTTACGTTTAGGGTCGTTATTGTGCTTTACTTTTTGGGCATAAATTGAAGCATAATGTTCGTGACCAAACGCATAGGTGGGACCAGAAATTTCGAGCTTAAAAAACCCTGACCGCGCCTCATTATCGTATTGATTTTGAATTTCAAAACGCTCATCTACCTTTATATTTAAGGTGTCGAGGGTAATATTATTTATCGTTGTACTATTTTGTATTGTTTGGGGATTGTCCGAATCTTCCTCAAACATCTTGAAGATAAGTGGAGTTTCGTCTTTGGCAGGATGAAAAACACCGTCCGACAAGGCAGACAGCGACATTTCATATTGATCATTTTTGATACCCAAACCATAATCCTTGTAATGTCCTCTAAAGCCCTTTTTATCCTTTGGTAAATTATGCCATTCTATATTGAATTGTAAATTGGTAATTTCTTTTTTGAAAACTTCCTCTTTGCCGATAAGAAAATACGAACCTACTTTTGGAATAGGGCCAAATGGCTGAAAGGGAACATTAGGGTAAATCGTCCCCACATCACTTGATAATTTAAGAGAACGCATTTCTTTGACATCGACATCGATGGTCAATGACTGCACTTCCAACTCTTTAAGAAATGAATAGGTATAAAAAGAACCTTCGCTACGTTGGATTATTTTAACAATTGGACTTTCTGCCCGATATCCCGGGCCCATCAATTCAGGGTTATAGTTAATAACAGAAGGACTGTTAGCATCGAGTGTCATAACAACCGTAAATTCAGCCTCTTCCCAACTTTTGGGAGGTAAGACTTCACAAGTCGATGCTTCTGTCCATCCTTCGGTGGTGGTAAATTCGACCGCCAAGCTATTTTTAAATATCCTAGAAAAAGCATCTTCCTTTGAGATGTCTTGATTGATACTGATATCTTTAATTAATAAATTTAGGGTGTACATCGTACTCGGTACAAAGCTGAATCGCAAATTAACCACCCGATGTCCCTCTTCCATTTCTAAAATAGGAGCAGCAATAGCCCAGCCTAAAGATGCAAAATCCATTTGCTGTTCAGCCTTTGGCAGTTCTAAGATTTCGTGGCCGAATGTGGGCCAGTTTTCCTCGTCATTAATAAATCGTCCCCCTTTTCCTTCTTTAGAATTGGCAATATCAGCCCCATATACATTGGTAATAACCCTGTAAGAACTGCCAATGCCAATTTTAGGGTTTTTGCTAACGTATAAAGTCTTGAAAGACTCAATTTGTGCTTGATTTAGTAGTATATCTTCGTCGGTTGTATAGAAGTGTTCAACGCCATTTATGTCTCTCCCAGCTGTCAGTAGTGTGCCTTTATCGAGCAGAAAAGTATCGATATGCGTAGCAACATCAAAATAGACATTCGCTTTGTCTGGATGTAAGCCTTTTTGTGTTTGTTTCAGGATATTATAGTAGTAGAAATCTAAATGCCTTTCGGTGACCGTATTGAGCTGATTTTGCAATTTTTTAAACATCTTTGCAAAAGATATAAAAAGTGCAATGTCGGGACGATGATCCGATTTTGTGGTTAGGGATTCAAATAAATATTTGGGGGCAATTTGTAAAATATAGGCCGTAACCGAATAAAATGTCCTAAATTGAATCCTAATTTTTTTGGTGTATTCTTTTATTTTGTCGGAAGATGCTTTGCCCTTTATTTTAATATTTCTAGCGCCTATCTGTTCGTGCTTCTTAAACCAATTGTTGTGAAAGTTTTTCTCGATTTCTCGATTACTTAATGGACCACTTGGATTAAAGCCTAGTTCTTCTTGGTAAACCAACAAATCCCGTAAATTTTGGGCAAGTTGTTGTTTGATGGCATTTTCTAATTCATTTTCTAATTCAGAAGAATGCATCATATTTAGTCGGTCCATGTGCAAGGTCTGCACATACCACTCATTAATTTGAGACGCCAACTCAAGAATCTGCTGCATCAAGCCCTCTAATGCTTCCAATTTTTCTTCTGCCCTCGGTGCATTATCTAGTATATTAATTAATCGGCTATGTTCTTTCTCAATTTTATGTAAATCGGTTGAGACAATTGTCGCCAAAAATATAGACACATCTTTTTGTAAAAACTGACTCCAAGTACCCAAAGGGCTATTATTTAAATCATAATATTTTATGATTTCCGAAAACTTGGATGTAAATGCTAATATATCACTGACAGAACGTTCATCTACCTTGATAGAATTGGGCAACAAAGATTTGAGCAGTCGTGCACTTTGCGGAGTACCGTTCCAATGTAAGGTATTTCCTTTCGTTTTATTCGCCATAGCTGATTTGTTTCAATCTGTAGGATTCTTTGCCCCGGGGCATCAGAATTATTGATAATTAAATGTCGGTACCTTCTGATAAATAGAACGGATAGACCATGTTTTTTCGTGAATTGGTTCCTTTGATATCGTAGGTTATATTTATTTCTAGCTTACCATTGAGTTGGTCGGGAGATTCTATTTTTATTGCTACTACACGAATTCTAGGTTCGAAATAAAGAATAGCCGTATTGATCATATCTTCTATTCTTGTTTTGTTAGAATTAGACATCGTACTAAAAACCATACTTTGCAAATCACATCCATACTTTGGATTCATCACCCGTTCGCCCGGTGTTGTAGACAGCAAAATAAAGATAGATTCGGCAATATCTTGTTCATTGTGCGACAACTCCAAACCATCGGTACTTTCCATGAACCGTGGAGGAAAGCTCCAGCCTGAACCTAAAAAAGATTTATTTTCTTTCATTTTTATTGTTTTTCAAATCGTATACGATCGACTTAAGCCTGCGGAAATGAACCGTCTTTGTTGTTAAATATTTTGTAGTACTGCTTGGTTTTTTTATCACCAATCAAATCCAACATTTGCTCGTATTCATTTTCCTCATGCACTGATTTTATTTCTACATCTTCATAATTATCTAGGAAACGTTCGTTGAGAATATGAATAGAAGGAAAAATCATATGCGTCCCCTCCTTCAAATCCCAATCAATCAAATTATTGTATTCGGCAACAGCAGCACATATTTTGCTATCATAGCGGCCATAAATTTCATTGCAATGCATAGTCATCTTGTCGCCATAGCCTACATCAACGTGATGCGTTATATCCGGCGAATTACCCATCGGACGAGCGTCGGCAGGAACCTCTGAATCGATTTTTAATTTAATGTCTGCCTTAATTGGCTCTCCTGAAGTACTAAACAAAGTAATCGTAACACTACAATCACTGAGTTTACCTTTAAAAACTGCCCCTGTTTCGTTTTTGGCATTGGAAGTATCTGGGAAAATATTCCCCCATACAAAACTAAGGAAAGGAGGCCCGTGAATTTCGGGTTCGTAACCATACACTACGTTTTGTAATTTATTGAGGTGCCCCCTTATAGAAGGCTTACCGCCGTTTTCGAATTCAGCTTCATCGATAGTACTATCAACAGGTACTATTCCCGTAGCATCTGCTTTAAAGTCGAAGGTCATGGTTATTTTGTTATAACCTGTAAAGCCTGTCGGCTGTGCCGAGTTACCACTAGCAGAATCTTCGGGCGAATTGACCCCAAACGAATACTGGACTTGTTTAGGATTGACCTGAACAATAAATACTCCTGTTTTGTCATTAGGCTTATCCGAACAATCGGGAAGTTTATGAGCGTTAATTGTTAGCCTTGAAACGCCACTATCTCCCCCTGGTAGTAAACCCATATTTTTGCTTTTTTAGTTTAATAATTATAAAACTTAACCTATCATTACGGTCATTTCACCGAGAATGATAGACCCACCGTGTGCTGTGGACGACCCTAACTGTGCTGCGGGCATTGAACCAATAAGCACTGTAGTCGAACCCATTGCAATTGTATCCGGTGGGCCGACACATATACACATATCACCTACTAAAGCGGCAGGCATTTTCCCAATCATTACGGTTGGGCAACCTGGCCCAGCTATAATACTGCCTACATGTGGTATTGGTGGCACACCCGGTGTGACCATCGGACAAACATGTGCATCTGTTAACCTTGCTGCTGGTGGAGCCATCTTATGTTATTTTTTATTTATCAATTGTTATTAGTTAATCATTACCATACCCCCTTTGACGGTAAGCATTCCACCGCCGTCAACGGTACCCATACCAGAACCTTTGATTTCGAACTGCGCCCCTTCTGCATTAAAAGCAGCGCCTCCTTTGGCCTCAAAATTGACATCCCCCTCAAATTTAACATTCATCCCCTTACCTTCTATATCATTGGTCGCTTCCATCGCAATACCTTTTCCGGCAGTAATCTTGATATCTCCTGTCACATCTAAGGTCAAATCTTTGTCTACCGTCATGGTAATTCCAGCCGAATCCATCAAAATATTATTTTTGTTGATAGGGTCATCAATAGTGATACTGTCCGCATCGTCATTAATTTCTATCATCATTTCATCCTCGGTAAATAACTTCCAGATATTCTTTCCCGCCTCATCTGAAAATTCCATTCTAAACTTTCCCTTATTGAAAGAAATAGCTTTAAATACATTTGGGTCAGCAGGATCGTGTGCTTCTTCAGTTGTAATTTTTCGTTTAGAACTATACATAGATCCCAAAATAATTGGATAGCTTGGGTCGTTGTCAAAAAAGCCCAAAACTACTTCATCGCCTACTTCTGGATAAAAGACAAATCCACAATCTTCGGTCGCATAAATATGCGCCATTCTTGCCCAAACACCATCGCCCTCAAGGTTGTCTATTATCGGTATATTTACCAAAACTCTGTATTCCCCGTCAGGATCTTCGTGAATTTGTATCACTACACCATGCTGCAAGCCAGAAATTGCAGGAAGTCCTCCTCCTGCACCCAAAGGCGTAGCACTAGGGTAAGTCTCTAGATGGCTTTTTTGTGCCAAGCCAATTCCAACTTCAGTAAACCATTGTGCATTCTTAAGGCTGTGTCTAATTTTATTGATATAAGCATCCCCATTGAAACGCCCACCAACAGCTGCAATTTCCACCGTTTTACCCACTTCTAATTTCTCCGAACCTACACATTTAATTTTGCCTCTAATACGCGACAAATGCCCTCTTTGATAGACCGAATCAGCCCAAGATTGTATGGCGTCTTTTGTAACAGGCGCCGTCGTCTGAACCAATTCTTTATGCTTCAACACACTAGAAAGTTTTTTACTGTCAATATCCCCTTGCTTATTAGCAGTTGGTGCTTTTCCGGCTGTGTTTTCTATAGCTTGAGCTGTAGGGTCCCAAAAGTTGGCCTGAACGTCTTCGTATTGATATGAAGCATCCATTTTTAGGTCCATTTCTATCATGTCTTGACCGTAGGTCACGACAATATCTGTTTTTTCAGATACTTCAGGTGGCTTGATACTTAAATCTCCATCATTAATAATGGTTATAAGACCATTTGCATCCGCCCTTGATTGAATAAAATCCCAGTCAGTGGAATAATATTGTATAAGCTTTTTGTGCTCCGTTTTGGTGGCTTCAACATCGGCTTTACCTTTAATCCCAGAATCTTTGATAATTTGGGATATAATATCAGAATCTTTTTGTTCGTAAAAAATAACATTTTTACGGCCTACCGTCAAAGCAAGAGCTTCATCTCTGCAGGTAATCACCAAACAAGGACCAGAAAACTTAGATAGTTTTATCCCATGTTCGATTATTAGACCTTTGTAAATAGTTGTAAGTGTAGCGGTAGGGTCATGGGCTATTTTAATTTCTACCTCGCCTCCCGGCTCAAACATCTTTTCTTCACTTTGAGGAAATGTTTGCTCTGCCAAATCCCCATCGTAGATTACAATCCGCGAATAGGGTATTTTATTTACTTCTTTTACAACTTCCAATTCAAGTACCATCATCTTCTCGGGCAATTTGGCCCCGTCTACTGATATTTCAGTAGTTACATTTCCACTTTTATAGTTTTTGGTTGGAGAATCAGCCATGTATTTGTACTATTTTTCTGGTAATTAGAACGTGCTATTTCCAAGCACTAAGGTTTTAATTCGTATTCTATGTACGCTGCGACGCGCTGCATGCATTCTTCAATAATTTCTTCTTTTTCTCTTTTAGAGAGCAAACTTGAATCAGAAGCTTCTGCGGGTTTAGAATTCCCACTGTCTGAACCTCCTTTCTTCTTAATTTTTGTATTTAGGATTAATTGTTTGATTGAAATACCCATGGTGATAAGATTTTAGATTATGCAGGTGGAATAGCCAAACGTTGTAATTCTGTATACTTAAACCCTATTGTTTCGGTAATAGGCGCTCCTTCTTCTGTGGAATTAAGGTCGGATATAGCCCATTTTGTTGGGTATGCTTCCTGCACCAAAAACCCAGCAATAGGGAATGCAGAAGGCCCCACGGGCAAAGGATTTTGAATCATAGGATGATAGATGAAAATCAGAATATTTTTTGTGGTAATTTTAGTCTCCCAATGTTTGGCAGCAATAACCGTTTCCTGACACCATCCACTTATAGGGTCTAAGGAAAAACCCATCACCCCAATATGTCGAGGACGCAAATAGCGCTTAAGGGTTAATTCGGATGTAGACATTGCCGTAAACATCGGGCGTGGTGTTGACCAACCTGCCTCTATATATTCTTCGCTTCCTAAGGTGATTTCCAAACCACTCACCTCAGAAAAAGCAGCTGAAACGGGGTCGAGTACCTGAATGGCTAATGAAGCCATCGCAGTTGTCATTGCAAAAGGGTCTGACATGTCAAACTCATCCAAAATCATGACTTCGAAAAAATAACTCGGTACCGGTTCATTCAGAAAACCTACTATACTATCTAATAAATCCATAAATATTTAATTACAATTGAATATCAAATTAAAAAACGGCATCGATGATTGCATCGAGAAGACCACCTGCACCAATAGAAAAGGATTGATAAGACAATTCTACTTCCTCTATAGCAGGTTCACTATCTGCCTCCGCATCCATATTAGAAGGAGTGAACTTAGTAACATAAGCTTTCTCAAGGGTCCAGGAAAACAAATCTATTTGTTTGCCACCATCTGACATTTCACACAACGTGATCGTAACCGTGCGCATATCTGAAAATAATGCCCCTGAGGATACATTAGAAAACCAGTTATACAAACTTATGTCTCCTGAAAACATCCCTTTTTTTAGGGTACAAGGATCAAAAGAAGTTAAAGTGGGGCGACTCTGCTTGTAAAACTTGGGAGAATTCCCATCTCTGAATTCCATTTTAGCTACACTTGCCCCTAAGCCATCCATCCCTTGGAATGCAATACGGCCATCAAAGCCACCAATGTCTACCCAAAAAGAAAACTTGGGGATAGGCCATTTGCTATAATCACTCATAACTTTAGATTTAATCGACGAGAATAATTTGCATTAGTTTGTTCCTCAAAAATAACTAACAAAATCGTACTCTGATGATTCTGCTACACAGAGATACGACACTAAATTAATAAAATAATTTAGAAAATACAAATTAAAAAATGACCTAGCAGAAATATTCTTCTACTAGGTCTAAGGATAAGCTTTATTTAAGATCTAGAGTAAGAAATTATGATTTCTCCAATGACCAAGATTCTACAGCTACTTCAAGTTCTTCTACTGCAGCTTCAGAATCAGCTTCAGCATCAAGACTAGTAGGCGTAAATTTAACAGGAAAAGCACCTTTACAAGTCCAAGCTAATTTTACTTCATCCGCTTCGTCGTAAAGTTCGATTAAGATTTCTTTACGTTCGTTACGGTTGCCAGCTACTTCCCATGCATATAAGTGCCACCAATCTTTTAGGTGCGGGTCATCAGCAAACTCACCTTTTTTGAAGGTAATGTTGCTATAAGTAACTAGGCCAGGTCTTTTAGACTTGAACAAGAAAGAAGAGTTACCAGGACGGTATTCGATAATAGATACCTCAGACTCAAGTCCCTCAACAGTTTGGAAACCTAATTCAGGCAGACCATCGATGGTAACACGGAATTGGAATTTTGCTAACGGCCACTCAAATGGGTTGGTTGCGTTATCAGTGTAATCAGACATAATATTTATCTTTTAAAATTGTTTTTTTAATAATTTTTCAAGGGCTAAGCAAAAGGCTTAGCAAATTTGTCTCTAATTAAATTAGAATCTACTCACCACCTGGCATTTTTTGCTGGAAGGTGATTACGATAAACTCAGCAGGACGAGAGATAGCAACTTTAACCGTTACTTTCATGTATCCGTCTAAGATATCCTGAGGTGTCATTGTAGTTCCTAATCCACAATCTACAGAGTAAGCTTCAGCTTCAGAACCACCTACTAATGCACCTGCCTGCCATTGATTACGCAAGAAGTTAGAAATCATCGTTCTAACACCTAACCAAGTATTCGTATCGTTTGGACGGAATACGTAAGGCTCACATGCAAACTTGATAGATTGCTCTAACATAATCATCGTACGACGAACGTTGATGTATCTCCAGTCTCCACTGTTACCATCTAACGTACGTGCACCCCATACCAATGTACCTTTTCCTACGAAAGGACGGATAGCATTCACTGCTTTACCGCTTAAAGGTAAGTTTAAGTTTTCTTGCTCCTCAGCTGTGATATTTACAGTAGGACCAGTAATAGCTGAAACTGATACGTTAGCAGGAGCCTTGAAAACACCTACTGAACTATCTACAAGAGCGTAAATACCAGCAATAGCACCAGAAGGAGGCAATACATTAAGCGCTCCTCTCATTTGTCCGATTACATCATTGTAAATTGGGCTAACTGCTTTCAATAAGTTACTTACAGATGCTTTATTAGCATCTTCGTCAGCAACTTTAGCAATTTCCTCTTTGATTAAATCTCCTTTTTCTGCTTTGACATATCCTGCAGCAACGTTTTCGTCTACTTCGTTGTTAAGAATATCCATCAAACCGTCAGCGTTGCTGATGTTCACATAGCTTAAATCGTCTGCGCTTACTACAGTTGCATTTAACCAAGGGTAGTATGCTGCACCAAAATCCAAGAAGTTTCCTCCGTAAGCCGTACGAGCAGCAGTAACTACATCGTCGTCTAATAAAGTTCTTGCTTGGTGACCATTCCAAACATCAAGAATAGCGAAACGGCTACGAGTATCTGCACCACAGTGCTTGATCATCGCTTGCTGAACAGAACCACAGTCGCCTTCTTCTAGAAGTACTGCATCAGGAACCACTACTAAAGTAGGTTCTTGTTCTTTCATAAGTGCCGTAATACCTCCACCAGTTTCAGCACCAACTAAATCAGCACTTTTAACACCGTTAGAGTAATCTCCTACAGATACGATGTAGCATGATCCTCCACCGTTAGCGAAGAATAATTGCATACTGCGGAACAACATATAGTTCGTTCCATCATCCGGAGTAAGGCTGTAATTGTCCCCGTCAGCTTCGATTGTGAACGTAGTAGTAGGTGCACCTCCAAAGAAGCTTAAGTACTCTACCAATGAAGTCAAGCGCATTGGAACGTTGGTTAAATCTTTCTTTCCAGCAGCTGCTTTTTCAGTGTAACCAATGAATGCAGGTACAGCTGTAGCTACAGAAACTACTGAATTGGAGAAGGCACTTTTCTCCTCGATATACACACCAGGTGTTGCATATTGTTTTGCCATGATAAAAATTGTTTAAATTTAGTGAATTTATTAAAATTATCGAGTGCTTCAGTGACAGATACTACGTCTAGTACACGACACAAAAAGGCACGTTTACAAATATACTATTATTTCAGAATAAACCTCAGATTTATCCATTAAATTTACTTTTAAATTATTAAGTGCTGATGCACAGGGCAAATCGAGTATCCACTCGACCCCACTCTTCCCTCTTTTGGTTTTTAATTTGAACTTTTGATCTTGTTTTTGTTTGAAGGCAATTGTATCTTCTGACCATATTATATGAATGGTTTTGCCGCTTTCTAGTGCAGCTTCTTCTACATCCTGAAAATTAATCGGCGTATATTTCTTGCCCTTAGCTGTATCGTAGGCTTCGTGTTCATCGTGCATTTGTTCTGCACCAGATTCAATCAACATATATTGCCAACGCAACTGCCGGGCTGCAAAATGAATATTATATTCCTGCCGTACTATATCACCGTTATCTTCAAAAAAGGCATAATCACCAAAATCATCTTTATCGATAATGATATCAACCGCACCAAATACCGATTTTAAGCCGTTGTAAAGAAAAAACGTTTTTTCCTCCAAGCCATCAATAAGTATGCTGTATTTACCCTCGGGCATTCCCAATAAACTGATCTCACAAGATACAGCACCATCTTCAAGTACCTTTTCGTATACGACCTCTTCAGAAGCGTCAACCACTTGTACTTCAGTACCATATTGTTCATCTTCAAAATCGTAATTTATAATAGAGCTGGATATTTCAATTTTATCTTCTGAACTAACGTATTTGTCGCTCGATAAGTTTTTATCCTCCGTACTTTCTTTTTCCAATTCTTTATTGTGAAAATAGAAAATCTTATCCTCTTCAAATTCAAAGGGCAAGCCTGTATAATTCATGAAATTCGGATCGTCTATTTCTAAGAAAAAAGACAACTTAACCGGAGCATTTATAGCCTTAATTGGCGTAAACGAATCACTGAAAATATATCCTAGCATCAAGCCTGAAGACAAAAACCGACATTGAAGGCCGTTGCCTTGCAGGGCTTCTGTTGTTCCCTCTGCAGGTCTAAGTTTAAGTTTGGGAAATTCACCCGAAGAAAAATAATCGTGCTTGATTTTTAAAACCAATAACTCTTGAAACTGACTCGTCAGATTCAATTGCATCTTGGGGAAACCTGTTTTCTTATTTTTTTGAAGTTTTGCCATAAACAGTTGATTGTTGCTTGCTTGTTACCCTAAAGGTGCCAAACTAAGCTGATTATATTTTCTTGATAACTGGTATGTCCGGCTCTGGCACAACATGTCTAATAGGCAATGTTTTGACTTTATAGATAACCGAAGGAAGGTATTTAGAACCCATTATACCCCAAAAATTACTTAATTCGCGCGTGTCTAGTGAAATTAACTCTGCTTGTAGTTTCTCTACAACACCATTTAATGCCGGCGTATTCTGAGGGGTGAACACCCCTGCACGAAATTGAAAAAACGAGACCACGGAAGCTATAAATTTAAGCCCTTCTAAATAGTTTTCTGTAGTAAAATAGGCAGAAAACAAAAGGGTGATGTTGGTATTAACAGGTGCTTTAACCTTAGAAAACCCTCCGGATGAAGATTGCTTGTAGCTTCCGACACTACTTTGGCTTTTATCCATTTCGATATTGGTCAAGGTTAAGACAATTTTGTCGGGTTCTTGAACCGCTACCGAACCATCAATATTTACAATATTAGACAAGACAACTTTTTCTTCCGTAATATTGTGCTTCGATTGTAAAAATCGATTAATCTCTCCAGCAATCGCCGCAACAGCTTCGTGTATCATTTTGGATAGTTAAATATGATCAAAATTATTCTTCTTCTGTTTCTTCTTCTGGGGCGGTTAAGGCCTTGAGAGACATCGATACGAATCGAATAATATAAATGCCAACAAAAGAAGAAAAGTATCCAATAAGATACAGCCAGAAAATGTAGTTCTTGTAAATTTCGTCTAATTGTATAATTTCAGGTGTAAACCCAAAGAACCATAAAAAGACCAAACCTAAAGGTATCGATACGATTAGTCCTACAATAAGCCAAAGAAATTCACGGGCGATTACCTTTCCCATTAAATATAGTTTTAATTATATGATGCCGAAGCACTTAATAGTATGATTCAACCTAGCATACATGTATACTAGGGTAATTTTTGATGATTATTCTGTACCAAATTGGATGAAATCCATGTAAGCATCAAGCCTAAAGCTGTACCTATAGCGAAGGTAAGTGCTTTGTTTTGAAACCAATTGAAGGTATTTCCTAAGATTAAGATTACAATTGTAAATAAAAGCAAGTAAAAAATACGAAAGGCACCACTGTAAAACAAGACATCTCTTACCTTCCAATCAAGGATAGAAAAGCCAAAGCTGATACATATAAATATAGCAATAAAAATCAAGGTCGCAAAGATAAGGGCACTAAAGCGTTTGAGTAAATACTGAAGCGTATAGCCTACTTTATTTGCCTTATCTACTTTTACTGATTGATGTAGATTTTTGTCAGCGTTCCATATTTTTTTGTCATAAAAGCTAGCCTCAATGGTGGACCATAAATCTGTATGGGCATAATCAGCCCCTAAGGCCCAAATACCAACACCACCTAAATCTTCAGACATAGCGAAATCAAATTTTCGCCCCAAGGAGGTTGAATTATCAAAATATATCTTGTATACGCCCCCTAAAGAATCACGCACAGTGGCTTCTAAGGATTGAGTTGCTTTGTCGTATATTACAGTCGCTTTTCCGCGTTCTGCAATTTTGATAATTTCACTATACGGCATATAACCATCGAATTTCTTCTCACCGCCCCTACTTTTGTACCAAACAGCGCCGTTATAGGTAAGACTCAACACCAAGTTAGACGCATTTGAATGGCCTATTCTATCTTTGTACATCTGTACTAAAGATTGCAGGTCAAACAATTGCGAATCTACTTCTGAAACAACAGATATATTTTCGAACAAATCGAGTTCTTTGAGTACTAGTGAGTCTTTTTTTGGTTCAAATATAAAAAAGCCGACGGCCTCATTTTTTCGCGAGGCTTCGTATTTTTTGGACAAAACCCCTATACAGTTAGTGCGTCGCAACAATCGCTTAATCGACGGATTCATCCACATAGGTCTGCCCAAATGATCTTTAGTGATTTTGATGGTGTTTAGGATATCCGTTAAGTCAAAGGGCTTGTATTCCAAGTTGCGATAAATCCAACGAATTTGATAATTTAGAGAATCAATTAGCTTTTGTTCGTATGCGGGGGATTGTTCTAATATTACATTGCTAATATCGTAGGGCGAGGCTAATAATTCGTCTAGTGTAGTATAAACCTGATAAAGGAATTGAGTGCCTCGAATAGAAGCATCCTTGGTTAATAATGGAGATAAAGGACCTTCTTTGAGCTCGGTAGGCTGTATGTGAAAGCTATGTCCGCTGATTACAAAGAAGTCTACCCAAGGTTGTAGCTTTTCTAAATCAAAAACCACATCTTCATCATAAAGCGGCAAGGTCATGCTGATGATGTTATCAAAATCATCTTCGCGCAAGCCAAAAGAAAGTGCTTCCACAAAATCTAAAAAATCAGCTTTGTAATTGAGCGGAACATCTTCAAAATTCAGATCGACCCCATCAGCTCCTGTTATACGCATTAAGTGCCTTAAACTATCAATTAAGTTTTGCTGTACTTCCGGCTCAGAAGTAAAGAAAATTTCATTTTCATCAAACCCACGACAAGACACCGTTAACAGCACTTTACAGCTATCGAGGTGGGCGGTCATAATAATCTCGCTGTGTACAAAATCGTTAATTGCCTCAAAATTTTTGTACCCTCCAGTAAAAGGATTTACCTCATAGCCATAAAAAGCCAAATGGGTTAATAGTTTGTAATTGTAGGTTTTGTAGGTGCCGCCCTCCCAATAAGGGTGCCAGCCCATAACAACCGGAGCACTTTGCTTGCTGTTACGCGTCATCAACGAAGCGTTTTGTTTGCGAAAAACACCAGGCTTATTGCGGTAAAAAACACCATTTTTGTTGCGCCAAGATGAGTTTTCTAAAGAGGTATTATAGGGTAAATACTTGCTCTCAAGGGCATTTTCAATTTTCTTTTGTTCGGTGTAGGTTGGTATCCCAAACCATTCTTGAGAAAGCATAAGTAAACGCTGTTGATCAATTTTGTGGTCAACTTTATTTTGTATTGGAGGTTTTGCTTGCAACACCTTGATGTTTTCGAGCCTTTGTTGTTCGAGCGAATCAAGCTGATCGCCAAACAACTGCGCATCGGCCCCAAAAGAAGCAAACAATGCGACTAGTAAACAAATTGTAAATTTTATTTTGGGTATAAAACTCATGTTTTAATTGTGTATTTTATCTTGTTTATTCAAGGCTACATCCAACGATAAAAGCCTTTAAGGTGTCATTGATTTTCTTTTTGTTTTCGTTTTCCACCAAACCCAACTCACGATCGCGCCAAACACGACCCCCACCAATAAAGGTACTGAAGCGCCTTTAAAGAGCCCTAAGTAACTTCCAATTAACAGCATTAGTAGGGTAAAAAAGGACATGTACACCAAGCGGAATCGTCCACTCAAAAACAAGGCCTGTCGAGTTGTTTTATTGAACAAAGCAACACATAAACCTATCGCCATAAAAATAGATAGGTAAAGTAGTACAGCTAAGACATATATTGAATTGTGTCGAGTTTGACTACTTTTTTGATTGACTTCCCTTAAAATATCAGCTTGCGGGAGTTCTAAATCTGTGAATTCATCCGAAAGTAACTGTTCAAGATGTTGAAAACCTAAATCAGAGCCCAAAAAATGAATTGCAACCCCTCCTAATCGAGCTTCTTGGATAAATTGGTATTTTTTAACCAAGGAAGTACTGTCGTCATAATAGATGGTTATACGATTGGGTTGGTCGCCCAAGGTTGTATCAATTCCTGTATAGTAATCAAAATATTCAAAAACATGCGTTGTGCGGGTGCTATCGTAATAGTTTCGAGCTTGTGGAAATTTGTAGGCATCGTCCATTTGCATCACATAATCGAATTGAATATCAGCATAAGACAAGGTATTCATGTCAATAACATCATCCGAAATGTCGTCTGTTAACCATTTGGTACCAAAGTAGGGTAAGGCTAAAACTAATCGAGCACTGTAAATAGGCCCTAGATTAGCCATGTATTTGTCAACCGTCGATCTTAAATCTGCTTGTGTAGCAATTGCGCTATAATTTAGAGGCGCAGCAGGAGTACGTTCTAATTGTTCGGGTGTTTGATGAAAATTAAAACCTTTCACAATAAAAACGTCTACAAAATCTCTTAATTTAGCAATATCGTAGATGTTTTCAGGATCGTAAGTCGGAACACTCATAAAAACAAAACTAGTATCTCCTCTTGTATTTGTCAAAGTAGTGGACAAAATACGAACAAACTTAAAAAACTCATCTTGAACAGCAGCATTCACTCCTTCAAAATTAATTTCTACGCCGTCGGCATTTGTCGAATCGACTATGTATAAAATTGAATCGAGAAAACGTTGTTGTGCCGGAACATTGTTGCTTAAGAATCGCATTACATTCTCTTCGCCGTGGCAAGTAACGGACAGCAGCGCACTACAACCTTGATCATTCGCTGTTTTGACAAAGTCACTGGTTAAAAAACCCTGCATAACATCTGGGTTTTGAGCGGCCCCATTATCTGGATTAATATCGTAAGAATAATAGGATACTACATTGAGCAATTGATAATCGTAGCCTCTGTAAACTTCTCCCATCCAATGTGGATGCCAGCCAAAAAGAACCATTGGACGACTGCCGTCCCAAATATTTTTGGTCACTCTAAGATAACCCGGGTCGATGTTGTCTATAGAATCCTTGACACGCCTGTATTCTGCTTCTAGCCTCATTTTAGCATCAGAAGGCATACTTTGCCATTCCCCAAAAAGCTCAACGTATCTACTTTTGTTCGTGTTATTGTATAAACTACTTTTTACCTCATTGTCGTCTATTAATTCATCTAGAGTGGGCGAATCATCATATGGTCTCGATGGACGTCCGCCTTTCAAAGAGCTTTTCATGGCCCTTTTAGAGCCTGAAACCCGAACGCGCGCACTAGATTTGACACGTCCTACGGAAGAATGGACTATTGCCCTAGATTTGCTTTTTATTTTATTTTGGATAAAGCCCTGCGCCGCAACATCCAACTGAGTGCCAAGCAACAGCATGCATGCGCAGAACAATGATTTTAAATAAAATAGTTTGCTTAAATCGTTCAAAATATAGTATTTGATAATTTTAAAATGGTATTTAAATCGGTCCTGAGAATGCATTAATCATCCAAGGGGGCCAATACCTCAATTTGCTTCTCTTTAAAAATTTCTTGTACGCGTTCTCTGATTATATATTGATTGTAATAAACTCGATCTAATTTAAACTTGACAAATTTCACATAAATAGGTGCTGCTGTTGTCGTATTAAAATTACGGAAACTGAGTAAGAGTTCTTTAAATTTGGACGCCGAACTTATGGGAATTCTGCCGTAAAAATCAGCTCTTTTATCTCTTCTTGTTACCTTAGGTTTGTTATCAGTGTTGTTGTAAATGGTAGGGTCCATAAATTTAAACATTACATCTCTTGAAACAGACGAACTACTTGTAGGAAGCACTTCTGTCACGCCCAAACCATAGGCCATTAAAGGTTCATTCATTCCTGCAATCAACCAACTAGGTGGAGGATTGTTTTTTAGGGTTTCGTAGGCCTTCAGGGCCTCTGCGCCTATTCCTACCCAATAGGCAGCATACTGAAACTCTGTGTTCTCATCTTTTAGTAATTCTTCGAAAACAACCGAATCACTTACTGTTCCGTAATTACGCGCCGGATTGAGGATGAAAGAATATTCGGCTAAATCAGGAACCGGTATTGTATCATCTTTGTATACTTTAACGGTGTCGATGAACGAAGAAAAAATAACGTCCTCCAAAAGAACGGTATCTCGGTCTATGGTAGAACGCTGTTTGTATATTTTGATATCAAGCTCAATCTTAAAAACATTATTGTTGATAAAATGAAAGGCGTAAGTTCCAGAGTTATCTACTTTAATGAATGCACGATCTAATTTTTTAATCTTTTTGTTAACCAGCTGAAATTGAGAATTTGGAACATCAATTTTGAGTTGTCCTAGCACCCCTTTCATAGGAATAACGGACACAATGAGGTTTTCTCCTTTCTTCAGATCGAAGGTTTTATCTATCCGATTGAGCGGAGCTATTTGTTCAAGCCCATTAAATAACTCGACCTTCTCTTGCGCAAAAGAGGTAACCGTTATAATGTAGGATAAAAAAAGAACAAAAGAGTACTTCATATTGCTTTGGTATTGGGCGCCTTCAATAGGCCTAAAGAAAAAAATTCTTTATCTAATATATATATTTTTGACAGATGGTCAGCAATTTAAATCTTTTTTCTAAAAGAATAAACAAAATCTTAAATAATTAATCAATAAGCTTCTGTATGCTTATTGATGCATGAAATTTCTGGGTGATGCTACCTCTAGAAGTAGCTTGGTTAAAAAAAACCAGCTTTATTCCCCTTGTTTAAGTTCTTTTATGGCGGCTGATTCTTCCGCGCTTGTTCTGAGGTATTTTTTGGCTTTTAAGATAGCCTGTTCTTTGGACTGTATTTTGTCACTCAATTTATTTAAGTCCTCAAGCATCATTTTCCGACTGCTACTGCTCGACAAAGCCCCTGGCTTAGGCTGTTTATTTTGTACTCCTGCGCCAGACTTGTCGTGCACCGACTTGACCGCCTGAATAGCTGGTGTAACTGGACTGTAGCTGTTTTGCCTACCTAGATTAGTTGTAGTAGAGGGGGCAGGTTTGCGCAATCTTCTCCCGCGACTTCGCTGACGTGAAACTGTTCGTACGACCGACGATTGATAGGCAACTTGTGGCTGAGATTGCTGTAGATTCTGATTTTGTAAAGTTTGAGCACTTTGGTATGCAGCCATTTTTTGAACAGACAATTTAGGCCTTGTTTTTAATTTAGAAATATTAAGATAAACGGGTGCAGTCGCTAATAATTGATCTCTATGGCTCATAGATAGCACTTTCAAGGCATGAATCGATATTGTTTTAATATCTTTTTTGACGACGACGGGTTTTGGTTTGGTTTTGGGTAAACAATACTTTCGAATGGCAATGATATCACCTGAACGCACCTTATAATGACTCGGTAAACCATTCCAAAAAAGGACATCAGGCCGGCTGCAGCGATGCGCTTTGATGTAAAAGGCGAGTTCAGCTTCTGAATTGACACGTCGTATGCACTTGATTGGGTTGCTTGTTTTCATGTTTGTGATACGATCGAACTGACTGCGATAATTGCGATGATTGGCGACAATTCTATTCGGCAATACTAAGATAGGTTTGGCACAAGTAGAGGGTATATAATTCTTAATGTATACCGGATTTAAACGCTTGAGCGTATCGCGGTTTATTTGGTACTTACGCGCCAATTGAGACAAAGACTTATAGCCTGGACTAAGGTGGATAGTATCTGTCAAGACGAGATCAGTAGGTAATTTACGCGGTTGTAGCTGATGAAGGTGATGAAACTCATAGGAATAGGCTACTGCCATAAAGTAAGGGACATACATTTGGGTTTCTCGTGGCAACATACTTCGAATATCCCAAAAGTTTTTGTTGTTCCCTTTGACATAACGATCAACCCTGCCGGGGCCACAGTTGTAGGCAGCTAGCGCTAAAGGCCAATCATTGTAGCGTTTGTAAAGCTCCGCAAGCATAGTAGCTGCAGCATTCGATGCCTTGTGCGTATCCGACC
>CAJQQM010000092.1 GCA_905480485.1 uncultured Aureispira sp. | reverse complement strand
ATAGTCTTCAATACTTCAGCAATAATTCTGTATTTGTGGCTACTTTATTATCGGTAGCTACTTGCCAATTACTGCTATTCCTGGCATTATTTAAAGAACTAACGTGGCCCTCTGAAACTAATCATGCACCGCCACCTTAGTCGGTATTGAAACCAGGTAAACCCCAGCAAAAATTAATAAGGCTGCGAAAAGCATCGACCAAGTAATACTATCTTTCCCTGCCCAAACAGCGATAGACGAAGCCAAAAGTGGTTGCAAATAAATATACGCAGATGAAACCGATGGTTTAACAATTCCTAGCGCAGCACCGTTTAGTACATAAGTAAGAAACGTAACAAAGACCAATACATAAACAATGGCTGCCAAAATTGTGTTGGGCATTCCTTGCCATTCAATTTCCATCATCTGATTAAAACCAAATGGGATTACATAGATTGTTCCAAAAAGGAAGACCCATTTGAGTGTTGTGAATGGAGAATATTTATCCATCATAGGTTTGACCAAGACTAAATAGCAAGCATAACAGGCTGCATTGATGCCAATAAAGATATTGCCAAGGGCTGGATTTGGGGCGTCCGCTGCGGTACTATTGTTGCTTAATATCAAAAAAGAAGCTCCACACAAACCTAGTAGAATACCAGATGATTTGAACCAAGTAAGCCGTTCTCCAAATATAATTAGCGACAATATCAATACAAGAATAGGGGTGGTCAGCATGATGAGTGCACCGTTGATAGGCGTCGTCAAATTAAGGCCATAAAAAAACGTCAATTGATTCCCTGCCACACCAAAAACAGCGCACAAGGCCAAGCGAAATAAGTCTTTGGATTCTACCTTTTCGCGCACAAACAAAAAATGACTTATCCAGATTAAAACGGTTGCGGCAATCACCCGCATCATGATAAAGCCAAATGGTTTTACATATGGAGTATCCCCTGACATGACCGGTTTGGCAATGGTAAAATTAGCCGCATATATTAGGGCTACTGTCAACATAGCAAGATGCGCTAGTACTAATTTATTTTTCATGAATTTATTTTAACAATACAAGCGTTGAGAAACTTCCACAAAGTTAAACCTATTCTTAAATAAAAAGCCCATTCCAAATTAAATTTTACACAAATCTTAGCTGTTATTATGGCATTTAATCGCTGTTTTTTACGATCGACATAGAGGTTTAAGTTTAGGGTATTATTTTTATTGCAGATGGGTCTCGGCCCCTTTATAGACGCACAATAGAATAGCAGTCCGATTAGCAGAAGTGTTATTAATGATCAGGCCTCTAATTTGTAGGCTGTGTGTACCATATCGCGGTAAATCCCCCCTTCGATCTGCATTAGGTCTTGGTGGTTGCCAAACTCTTTGATTTGACCTGCATCAAGCAACATTATATTATCGGCATTTTGAATGGTGGATAAACGATGCGCAATAATAATAGAGGTACGCTTTGCGATTAGCTGTTGTATAGCATATTGTATGGTTCGTTCTGTTTCGGGATCGACCGAAGAAGTAGCTTCATCCAAAATGAGAATAGCGGGGTCAAAAACAAGGGCGCGCACAAAAGAAATTAATTGTCGTTGCCCCATCGATAATGTAGCGCCACGTTCCATTACTTGATAATCATAAGCCCCAGGTAGCTTGAGAATGAATTCGTGTGCACCAATCATTTTTGCAGCTTCGATCACCTTTTCTCGACTAATATGAGGCGCCTTTAAGGTAATATTCTCGAATACAGAACCGGAGAACAAAAAAACATCTTGCAAAACCACCGCGATACAAGATCGCAAGGCATATAGGTCATAATCTTGAAGCAAGATACCATCTATTGTTATTTGACCATCATGGACTTCATAAAATCGACTCAAAATATTAATTATTGTAGTTTTACCTGCTCCAGTCGATCCAACAATCGCTAAGGTTTCTCCTTTTTTGATATCAAATGAAACGTCTTTCAAGGTCCATTTATCTACTTTTTCTTTGGGTATATCTTGCTGATACGAAAAATATACCTGATCAAATCGCACCGTTCCTTCGAGTGAATCCGTCTGTTGCTTACCATCATTTTTAGTATTATTGGTGTCGTCTAAAACTGTAAATATTCGTTTTGCAACAATCAAGCCCATTTGAAGGGTGTTAAATTTGTCTGCCAAAATACGAATAGGCCTAAACAACATACCAATATACAAAGGGAAAGCCACCAATACACCAAGGGTTACACTACCCTCTAAAACACTACTCGCACCATACCAAACCATCAAACCAAGAGACGTTGCGGACAAAATTTCGACTACTGGAAAAAAAACAGCATAATAAAACACTGCATTGATATTGGCTTTGGCATATTTGTGATTAATCGCTCCAAAATTATTCATTTCCTTTTCTTCTGCATTGAATACTTGTACCACCGACATGCCCGTTATCCGTTCTTGCAAAAAAGCATTCATGTGAGATACTTGAGAACGGACTATTTCGTACGATTTTTTGACAGCTTCTTTGAATAGGTAGGTTGCAATAATTAAGAAAGGTATGGTTGAAAGGCAAATCAATGTTACTTTCCAGCTTGACCAAAACATAATCCCCAAAACAAAAAATAATGTTAGCAAATCTGCTAAAATAGTAATGAAACCTTGAGAAAAAACAGTATTAATGGTTTCGATATCGTTGATAGTACGCGTTGTTGATGTACCGATTGGTGTTGTATCGAAATAGGTAAGCCTTAGTTGGTTGATATGATTGAAAACACGTACCCGCAAATCTTTGATTACCGACTGCCCTAGCCAAGCGGTAGCATAAGAAAAAATATAATATATAATACCTTGCAGAATTAAGGCCGCAAACAACAGGCTTATCATAAAAAGTAAACCTTCACCCTGCTGACTAATAATACAGTCATCCACTGTTCTTTGTACCAGATAAGGCCTTAAAATAGATATTGGAGCTAACAAAACGGCCAAAAAACCCGACAAGTACAATACAGTACGGTAGGGCCCTGCTAAGGATAGGACTCTTTTGGCTAATTGCCAATCGGCATATTTATTAATGGTTTCTTTCAAAAAATATTAGGGGTTGGATATGGTGATAATGTCGTCGTAAATGCGCAATGATTTGAGTAATTCGAAATCGTGTAAATCTTTGCATCTAATAACCAAGCCTAAAAAATTAGGGCTTTCATACTGATTAATAAAGTCAGTCTTTAATACTTCTTTAATTGTCCATGTTCCCAATAATGCACCACTGTTGAGTACAACATTGACCTGCATTCCTTCTTTGACCAAACCCGATTTTAATTCGCCAAGGATGATAATTTCCAATTTTGATTTAAAACCGTAAACAACCCTAGTAAAGTATTTCATTTTTTTCATTGGCAATCAATTACGCTAGTCTATAAACACAAAACAATTACAAAAATAAGGCAATCATTTGAATAACAAAATTGAAGGGACTGTTTTTGAAAACAATCATAAAACTGAAGGGACCTAACGACTTTAACGACGAATAATTGACACAATTTTTTGTTTTTTACCTGCTTTAACTTTCAGGAAATACTGCCCCGTAAAAAGCCCCTGCGTGTTAATTTGTTGTTGATTACCTTTTTGAATGCAATTACCCAATACATCGTACAACAACCATTCAAGTT
Organism: uncultured Aureispira sp.; assembly: GCA_905480485.1. Lineage (GTDB taxonomy): Bacteria > Bacteroidota > Bacteroidia > Chitinophagales > Saprospiraceae > Aureispira. The sequence goes on along the minus strand of CAJQQM010000092.1, from coordinate 8,161 downwards.
CGGCACAATCACTGCAATCAAGGTACAATACATTAGTGAAAGGATTGGGGTATATTGATATTTCCAGTGGATTGCTGTTAGCAAGATTATTGACCGTCAAAACAAAGGGAACTTGACTTGCCAAGAAAGCATCCGAAAAACCAAAAGCATTTAAGCTTGTATCTAAGGCTGAAATCGTTTGTTGAAAGCCCCCGCCTACAACTATAGTTCCATCATCTAGTACCCTGATAGCATTTAATAACTCGTATCCAGTCCCTCCCCATTGTTGTACCAAATATTGATTGTTCACCGCTTTGATAGCCAACAAAAAAGCATCGGTTTGATCGACCGATACTAAGGCTTGACCTTGCCAATAAAAAGTATCTTGAAAATAGCCTACCAGCAATAGTTGATCTTGAAAAAATGCTATATCCCTAAGAATGCAATCGGTCGGCGATAGCGACTGAGTCGCCCATTTGACAAAACCGCTGTTATCCAAACAAGCTAGGTAGGCATCATAATCTCTGAATGCGGTGCTTAGAGTTACAGTATCCAAAAAAAGATTTCCTTTAAATTGCCCGCCCATATACAGATTGTTGTCGTGGTACGCCAGGCAAGTAACTTCGTTGTTGTAAGCACCTTCAAATTGTTTATTCCAAATCAAATCCCCTTGGGCATTCAATTTCAATAAAAATATATCCGGAAAAATTGGATGTGCTTGAAAGGTATCTTGCTGCCAACTGATAAATTCGTTGAACTCACCGGCCACATAAACCTGCCCAAGGCTATCAAAGGCCAAGCTAGTAGCTTGGGCAGCCGCAGAAGAATATACCGAACTAAATGACCATTGAAAAAGCCCTTCGTCATCCAAACAGACTACAAAGGGATTATTTTTAGGCCCACCTAACAATACATTAGGGCCCGACGTCATAAACGAATCTTGAAATGCACCACACAAGAACAAACGACCCGGTGCCTGCACTACAAAATCTTCTAAAACGACTAAAGCACTACTCTCCAAACTTTTGGCCCAAATCAACTGTCCTCCTTGATCGAACTTACTCACAAAAATAGCTTTATTCTGACTATACAATGAGGTATCATTTTGCCCAAATTGAAGCTGTCCACTGTAGGTGCCGGCTGCGTATAAAAATTGATTAGAAACCGTTGCTATTGCTGTTACTAGATCATTATCCGCAGCACCTATTACGTATTGCCAATCGGCAACCCCCGCTAGACTGTAGGCTTTTATAAACACATCGGTCCCTCCTTTAGATGAATCAGGCCCTAGGCTTTGTTGAAAATAGCCCGCCGCAAACAAGCGAGAAGCGGATGCCTGAACATCCACAATTTCATCGCCTCCTAGGTCTCCAATAGAGGCTAACCATTGTCCGCAAAGCAGGCGCGGAAATAGGATAAAAAAGAACAAAGTGAATATTTTACAATAAAATGTCAACGTCAAGTAAAGCTTTATGGTTATGATAAAGTATCTATGCTTAAATTTTTGTACTTTTGTGGCAAAATAACATAAGAAATCGATTTACAATAATACATACAAAAATCATGAAAAAGTCACATATTCTGGGATTAATTGCCATTGCCATAGCAATCAGCAGCCTCATGGTTATAGCGGGAGATGCCTCTACCTACGTTGATTTTAAAACCGCTACCGAACGAAAGGGTTCTACTGTACAGATAGTAGGGCACTTATCTTTGGATAAAGAAATAAGTTACAAGCCAGAAATAGATCCGAATTCTTTTTCATTTTGGATGAAAGATGAAAATGGACTAGAGAAAAGGGTAATTTGTCAAAAAGAAAAACCTGCCGAGTTTGAACGTTCTGAACAAATAGTGTTGACAGGGCAAATGAAAGAGGATGTTTTTTATGCGCATGAGATTTTGCTTAAATGCCCCTCTAAGTACCAAGATGAAAAATTACAAAACGAAGATTTGATTTTTGAATAAGAAAGCAGTACTGCGAACACAACTATGATAGAATATATCGGAGAACACCTTTGGATTGGTCAAGTCGGTCAGTTTTTAATTTTTTTGGCTTTTTGTACGGCAATTCTGTCTACAATCAGCTATAGTTTGGGTAGCAACGAAGCAAAGCCCTCAATTGCTGCTAACTGGCAAAAGATAGGGAGAACTGCTTTTGTTACACATGGTTTTTCTATTATTGCTATAATTTTGTTGATTTTTTATATGATGATCATGAAGTACTATGAGTACGATTATGTATGGTCGCATGTATCCAACACTTTAGCCTTTAAATATACTTTTGCTGCATTTTGGGAAGGACAAGAAGGCAGCTTTTTGTTATGGATGTTTTGGCATTCTATTTTGGGTTTTATTTTAATTAAGACAGCCGGCAAATGGGAACAACCGGTAATGGCTGTTTTATCTTTTGCTCAAATATTCTTTGTCTTTTTTATATTAGGTTTATATTTTGATGGCGGGGACAAAGAAGGTACTTCTTTTCAATTCCTTGGAAATATTTATGGTAGAAGCGGCTTGATTTGCCTGCTACTAACTCTATTTCTTCATGTACTAAGTCGGCGATTAGAGGGTACCGGCAAACAACTTTTAAAACTCCTGCGTTTTGCCCCTAGTTTTTTGTTGCTTGGGCTAATTTTAGGAGGGTGTTATCACTTGGGAGAAGTACGCATTGGTGGCAGCCCCTTTATGTTAATGCGCGATGTTCATTTTGCCCCTATATTTAATTCGCCCAACTATATGCAGTCGGAGTCGATGCTTAATGGTACTGGCCTTAATCCACTCCTGCAAAATTATTGGATGACCATTCATCCACCTACCCTATTCTTAGGCTTTGCTACGACTATTGTACCGGCAGCTTATGCGATTGCTGGCCTGTGGAAAGGGTCGCACAAAGAATGGATGGAACCGGCCCTCAAATGGGCATTAGTTTCTGCTGCAATTTTAGGCACCGGCATTTTGATGGGAGGCGTATGGGCTTATGAAGCGCTTAGTTTTGGTGGTTATTGGGCCTGGGACCCTGTAGAAAATGCCTCCTTAGTTCCTTGGATTGTCCTGATTGCAGGCATCCACACGACACTTGTGGCAAGAACAACAAGCTACTCCACCAAAAGCAGTTACCTCTTTTATATTTTATGTTTTCTTCTTATTGTTTACTCCACATTTTTGACACGAAGCGGCATACTTGGAGAAACATCAGTACATGCTTTTACCGAAATGGGTTTGGAATGGCAGTTGTTGTTATTTATGGCGGCCCTAAGTTTTTTGAGTTTGGCATTCTATAAATACAGAAGCAAAGAAATTCCTACACCGCCTAAAGAAGAAAGTGCAGTTTCCAAAGAATTTTGGATGTTTGTTGGTGCTTTGGTCTTGTTGTTTTCGGCCGGACTTATAACCATTACTACCTCTATTCCGGTCATCAACGCTGTATCTACGGTCGAACCCTTTGCTAGTTTTATAGAAGCCGGCAAAAGCATTTTCAGCAACTTTGAGAACACCTTTTTACTTTCTTCCTTTTATCAGCTTTTCGATGTATTAGACAGCCACAACATTGCCCCTCCCGACGATGTGGTGGCACATCATAATAATTTTCAGTTGTGGATTGCCATTTTGGTGGCATTGCTATCCGGATTTGTCCAATTTTTGAGATTCAAAGAAGATAAGCTTAAAACAGCACGCAAAAAAAGTTTGGCTAAGTATATTGTCTCGGCAGCGGTCTTAGCTTTCTTATTTAGTTTGCCGGCCACTTTTGGTACCGGACTGATGGTGTTTCAGTACCACAACCCTAACAACGGACAAACACAATTTTTGGGCGGACCTTGGCAATATTGGTTGCTTATTATATGCGCCTTTTTTACGATTATAACCAACCTCACTTACCTAGTTTTTGTACTAAAGAATAAGCTAAAACTTGCAGGGTCTGTTTTTTCACATCTCGGTTTTGGTATCATGCTTATTGGTGTAGTTTACTCGGGTGCCATGAAATACGCTATTTCCGACCCCTTCGCATCCAAAGAATTAGATGGGATACTAGGAGACTTAAACAAACAAACCAACAAAAACATTTTAGTACCCAAAGGCCAAACTATTTCATTAAGTAATGGCTATACAGTTAGTTATACCGATAACTGGTCGGAAGGTAATGCCATTTACTACGAACTTAATTTTCTGAAGAAGGATAAAAACGGTTCCATCATAGATCGTTTTACAACTATTCCGAATGTTCTGCACGATACCCTTGCCAATGGTAATTTGAAATTTAGGGCTGCCAATCCTAACACCAAACACTACCTATCCGAAGATGTATTTACACTTGCCGTTCCGCATTGGGCTTTTGAAGACCCCGAAGCAGACGAACAAAAAGATACGAGTCAGTGGATTGCGAAGCACATAGCAATTGGCGATACTTTTTATACCAACCGCTATTATGTAGTGTATGACCGCAACAATGTTCAGATTCCCGAACGAGATGACTATAATTATCAAACAGGCGACATCCCTGTAACAGCCCAATTAACCATTCGCGATATTAACAGCAATGAAGCATTCGATGCTGACGTATTGTATTATATACGTCAAAACAATTCGTACAGTTTAACGACCAAACTTCCGGAACAGGGCTTGGAATTTAAACTTAGTAATATTCTACCTGCCCAAGGAAAAGTTGTGCTACAGTATCGTGACAAGCAACCTAAAAGAGATTATGTTGTAATTCAAGCACTAATTTTCCCGGGGATTCAGTTGGTTTGGTTGGGTTGTTTGCTAATGATGTTTGGTCTTTTATTAAGCGGTATTAATCGTATCAAAGGCCATAAATCTAGGCAAAAGGAATAAATATTACCCGTGTTGGGTACAAAATCTATTTATATGCGCATAGGATTAATGTCAGATACACATGCCCACTTAGATGATCAAATTTTTGATTTTTTTAAAGATTGTGATCAAGTGTGGCATGCAGGTGACATTGGCAATACCGCTACTGCCGACCGTTTGGAGTCTTTCAAAAAATTTAGGGCTGTTTATGGCAATATAGATGGTCACGAACTTCGGGCACAATATCCCAAAGAATTACATTTTGAGTGTGCTGGAATCACCGTTTGGATGACACATATAGGTGGATATCCGGGGCGGTACCCCAAGTACATTTACAATAAACTAAAATGGTACAAGCCCACCTTATTTATTTGTGGACATTCACACATCCTCAAGATTATGCGAGATAAAGAGATTGGTTGCTTACACATGAACCCCGGGGCCTGTGGATTACATGGCTTTCACCGTGTCAAAACACTCATCCGGTTTTCGATTAAAAACAAGAAAATCAAAGATGTCGAGGTGATAGAACTTGGTTTAAGAGGGAAATTAAAATAGGATATAGGATAGCAGTCGGGCTAGTGTTTCTATGGCTTGCACAAGCATTTAATTAGGTTTTAAGAATTCTATTCTGTCAATACAAGTCCTAGATATTTTTCGTATCTGGGTCTAGATAAGTGTGGTAAACACTCATAAGCCCGAAATATAGCAAAGCCCCGACGGAACTTAGGCGTGCCAACCATAGGTAAAAAGCGAGTTCTAATTCCCATTCTATGAGTAAAAGAAGGACAAAATTGCTCAAAATGAGCAAACAAGTAGCCAGAATATTTAGTTTTTGAAATTTTTTGGTCCTACTTGGGTATAGGTATTTGATGGGAACAAAATGCAAAACTGCAAAAACCAAAACCACTACAAAATTAGCCTCAACAGAAAAATCTGTTACATAATACAAATAAAATGCTACTAAATTCCACATCACTGGGAAGCCGACAAAATACATGTCGTTAGAAACCATCCCCTCTTTGCCATAATATAAGGTTGAAACCAATAAAATGATAGCTGCCGAGATAAAATTTAACTGTTGTGGTAGTAAGTTTGCCTCATAAATAATGTAGGCGGGAATAATTGCATAGGTAGCAAAATCAATTACATAATCCATTGTTTTGCCCGATACATTAGGCAATACTTTAGTCACCTCAAACATTCGAGCAAAAGTACCATCTATCCCATCAATGATAACGGTTAGAAAAAGCATGGCAAAGGCCATAAAAAAATTAGATTCGGAGGTATAGACAATCGCCGCAAAGCCTGCTACAATACCTGAAGCTGTAAAAGAGTGTACGGACCAAGCTTTGAATTTATCCCAATTTGTATAGTTATATTGTGTCATAACGTGAATATTTATTCTCTTAGACGTGGGTCAAGTGCCTCGGTAAGGCCCTCCCCTATCAGGTTGAAAATCGTAACCGTTATGAAGATAGCAAAGCCTGGAAAAACAGCCAACCACCAAGCAGAAAACTTATCCCTAGATAAACGCAACAAAGAACCCCAAGTCACTTGATCATCAGGAATACCAACGCCAATAAAAGACAAAAAAGCCTCCATCAAAATAGCCGTTGCCACCCCAAAAGCAATCGCAATAAACACAGGGGCTAAGGCATTTGGGATTGCATGTTTGATGATAATTCTAAAATCACTGTAACCAAAAGCTTGGGCAGCTTCTATGTATTCCAGCCGGCGAATTCTGAGCAATTCAGCTCTTATAAATTTTGCAATCCCCGTCCAGCTTACCGACCCTATTATAACCATTACAAAAAGCACAGAGGGCTTTTCAATGATCGAAACAATAGCTAAAATTAATACCAATAATGGGATAGAATTAACCACTTCGATCAGACGCATAATAATAATATCCATAGGAACTATTACTTTTTTGCGTAAAAAGGCTATTTTTTTGAGTGGAACTGCCAACAAATTTGCTGCTGCCACCAAACCGGTGAACCAACCCAACATCACTAGAATTGCAAAAAATAATTGGCCAGAACCAATTAAATCAGAAAGCAGGTATCCACTCGAAATGAATGTAAAGAAATAAGCCATGACAACCGCTACGATGTTTAGTAGGATTCGAATACGCGACACTTTCAAACGGTCATCCCCAAAATAACCCGATAAAGCTCCAAAGAAAAGACCCAATAAGGTGGCAATTGTCATCGCAACTACCCCCACTAACATCGCCGTACGCGTACCATGAATCATACCGGCAGCCACATCTTGACCTATCCGTTCAGTCCCCAAATAATGCCAGCCTCCATTGCTTTTTTCTGGAAATTTTTGAGGGCCAAATGGACTTTTGAATTTATTATTCAGCGCATCTCTTGTCGTTGCCGAATAGGTAATCGGTGGGAATATAGCCCATTCATAACGATGTTCTAGCCACTTGGTCGACACAAAAAACTCTTCCCAGCTCGACAATCCTAAATTTACGGCATATTGTCTGAAAACAGGAAAATAGTGCTGAATGGCAGAGTCAACAGCAATGCTTATAACCTGTCTAAAGCTAGTGTCGAAATGTATCAGAGTATTGGCTAATGCAGGATCTTTTTGCGGGTTAGAAAGCGTATCGTACTGATAGCTGTATATAGACCGTTGAGCTGTTTTGGTGTATATAATCTGACTTTTTTGTTCTGCGAGTCCATTATACTCAACTTTTGTATTATTATCCTCTGCATCAAAATAAGGTCTTGAATTTTCGGTCAAAAAGATTGTATCACTTTTTGCTATAGTATCTAAGGTAATATCGAGTGTATCCCGGCTATTTTCAATTTTTAACTGGCAGTAAATAGGACGTTCATTGGCAATAAAATCAGCCATCAAAGCAATCGTAAAAATAACATAAAAGAGACGCAAAGACCAAACAGCCAAGGTGTTTTTATAAAATTGCTTGCGTACGATAGCCCAGTAAGCATTGTTATCTGCTTCCTCGATCGCTTTGGCAATTTTATCTTCTCTTTTTTTATTAAAAAACATGCTATTTTATTTAAAGGAGACACGTGGGTCTACCAAGGCATACAAAATATCCGCAATCAAATTGCCAATCATGGTAAGAATAGCCGCAAACATCACAACGGTAAACACCAAAGGCCAGTCTCTAGAAGTTATAGAAGTTAGTACCGTCCAACCCATTCCAGGAATAGCATAAATCATCTCTATAGCAATCGACCCTGACAAAGCCCTAGGAAAAACAGAACTAAACAAAGTAATTATCGGAAAAAGTGAATTTCTGAAGGCGTGTTTCCAAACTACCTTGCCTTCACTTAAGCCTTTTGCCCAGGCTGTACGAATGTAATCTTGGCGGACAACCCCCAGCATC
>CAJQQM010000091.1 GCA_905480485.1 uncultured Aureispira sp. | reverse complement strand
CATTCGGCCTAAATTTCGACAAATTGATGCGAATATGCTTTTTTTCTGCAGGGGTCAAAGCCCTAATCAACTGATGTAATTGCACTTCTTTTTTCATAACTACAATATAAGAAGCTTGGTTGGTAGTTACTAAATATTAGTAATGGAAAGCTAATTTTGAACAGCAAAGTTGCCTTAAAATTATAAATAACTGACAATTGCCCCTATGAAATCGTCTGGTGAGATAGGCTTGGTAAGAAAATAGTTACAACCTACAGCTAGACATTGTTTACGGTCGCTTTGCATAGCCGAAGCTGTTAATGCAACAATAGTCACTGCATCTTTAGCTAACTTTTTTTCTTCAGACCTTATCAGTTTTGTGGCCGTCAAGCCATCCATGATTGGCATTTGTACGTCCATTATTATTAAATCAATGTGCGACCTGTCTACTTGTAGAAAAAAGTTGACTGCTTCTTTTCCATTGTAACATTTATGCACTTTAAAGCCATGACTTTCGAGTATGATACCGATCATTTGGTGATTGAACATATTATCTTCAACCAATAAAATAAGCTTTCCTTTTCCGACATCAGGTAGCACTTTTTGAACGACTACCTCATTTTTGTCTGCACCAATCACAGGATTGTAGGGAATGTCAAAGTAAAAAGTTGACCCTACACCAATACTTGATTCCACCCACATCTCACCTTCAAGGAGATTGACTATCTTTTTGGAAATATTTAACCCGAGACCCGCCCCACCATACTGACGTGTTTGTGATGCATCAACCTGATCAAACATATTAAAAATCGTTTTTTGCATTTCGGGCGTAACGCCTATTCCTGTATCCTTGACAGCAAATAGAATTTTGCTTTGACCAGTCAGCTGCACCGATAGATTGATATGTCCTGCCTGTGTAAATTTGATCGCATTCGTAATAAGATTATCTAATACTTGTTTGAGACGAACAGCATCCGAGGAGATAAAATCACTAATACCTTCGTCTATATCAAAGGTCAATTCAATGTTTCGTTGTAATTTATTCAAAAACTGAACGGCTGTATGTTGACAACTATTTATTAGTAGCCCTAGACTAAAAGATTCTTTGACAACAACGAGTTGTCGAGCTTCTATTTTGGATAAATCCAATATATCATCGACAAGTTTCATTAGATGATTACTACTATTGGCAATAATATCCAGATATAAGGTATTTTTTTTGCTCTGAGGCTCTTTTAAAAGAAGGGCGACGTAACCTTGAATAGCATTTAGTGGCGTCCGCATTTCGTGCGACATATTGGCCAAAAATTCTGATTTAGCTTTGTCTGATTCCTCTGCTCTTATTTTTGCGAGACGCATTTCATCCTCTAACTCTTTGCGTTTAAAAAAAGTAGGAATATGATAACTGTCTTCGAGCAGCGACTGTTTGGATTTACCTTGTGCTTGCAAATACTCATTAATACGATGAGGAGGCGCCATAATAAAACTACAGGTATCATCCCCACAGGCTTTGCAGGTAAGTTCAACCGCGGTTAGTTTAATCCCAAAACTTTGTTCACACCAACCCGAAGAATAGCCTGAATTCATAAAACATACCGGCCCTAAAGCACTTTTACCTTCCTTGATCCATGAGTCGGCCTCAAAAGAGTAAGGATGACTATATTTTAGAAAAAAATCATCATTGGCTACTGGGTTGCTTTCAGGGTCAATTTCGACATAGGCCCATCCCGAAAATGCAAAATGCACAGGCCCTGCTGATAATTTAGCAATTGGATCAGAAACCTCCATGGTTTTGTGAAAAACCTTGGCATCTTCCATGCCGATTACGTGGGCGATATCAAATAGAAAATTTGAGGCAAGTCGTAGGATTTCTACTTCATCTTTGTCGGGATATAACTTGACCAATGTGTTGTAAAACCCAATAGACAGAGAGGCGGCTCGCATCAACAAATAGCGTTGTCCTCCTACCTCGATACTTGCTTGCGATGGATCAATTTTTAGATTTTTAAAATAGGCTGCAACAGTAAGTTGCGCCTTATCAAAAACTGCCTTTAAGGCAGGAGGCACTTTCACTGCATTGTCTAAACTTGCAGTAAATTTATTTTTTTTTAATTCGTCGAGCTCTTTTTCAAGTGCAACAATTCGTTGTTCTAAAAGCAACTCCCTTTTAGTCTTTTCCATCATGTTTACTTAATGCTAGCAGGATAAGTCGCGCAACATAGTCGCCTAGAACCCTTCTAAATATTCATCTACTCCTTCCCCTTCTTCGTATTCGGGTATATCTTCCCAAGCTTCGGGCTGTTTCATTTCTTTTACAGCACTCGATAATGTTGACGCGTTCTTAAATTCGGCGCGTAAAGTATTAGATAACACCGCTACGTTCTGACGCAATTGTGCCTCTAGATATTTTTTGCAAAGGGCTGGCTTAGCAAGAATTTGATAATCTCCATACAAATTACCATAAATTTGTCTATAAATGTTAAAAAAGCCCTTCCTTTTTGCCTTAACAGGTTTTCTTTCTGGATTATACTTTTTGAATTTATTTGCAAACACCTGCCCTGCATTCACCTTAATTTTAAAATCCATATCGTGATTAAAGCTATACTCGCCACCAATTATGAGATTGAGGGCATTACTCTGAACAAACATTGCGGGCATATAAAACCGACCGTTTTCTATCTTAAATTGATTTTGTAATTCGGTAAAAGAAATTTGTTCTAAATCACGCATTTTAACAAAAGAAGCTAGATTTTCGAGCATCTTAAAATTATTTAACTCTCCATTTTTGATCCGAACATCGGCCACTACATACAAATCCTGATGCTTGAAATTCCCGAGTGAATCAAAAAAAAGATTTACTTTCACCAAGGCATCCAATTCGCCTTTCAGGTTTTTGTCCGTAAGGACAGATTGGTTGAAGTTGTTCAACTGACTAAAACACTGCTGAATATTAATTTTTTGACAATCCAAAAATAATTCAAGCCTAGGTTCTTTATCAAAATGAATTTTACTGTTGAGTTCGAATGCCCCTTGCATCGCATCCACTTTAACCTCTTTAAGGCTCATTATACTCTTGGAAAAATTGACAGACCCTATAAAATTTTGGGCACTAATTGAGCCATACGTCAGCGACGCAATGTCGGTATCGAAACTTCCTTCTAAAAAAGACGTTAGGAAAGCCCTTTGTGCAAATACTTCTTGCTGAAGCACTTCTTTGTCAGCTGCCACAGCCTCCTGAATTTCTTGGTTGCTATGCCCCCCACCGATGGCTAATAGTTCATCTAAATTCAGTTGCGGAGATTCTAATGTTGATCTAAACCTAAGCTGTGCATTTTGCGTATTCAAAGAATCAGACAAAAGAACCGGCAATACATTCTGAAACGTCCCATTAAGTGTACATGCACTCGATGTAGTCTTAATTTGAATATCTTGCAAATTAAAGGTATTGTTGGCTAGGTTAATGGTACCCGTTTCAAAGGTTGTAGCAATATCATTAACCATCAGGTATGCCCTATTAAAATGTAAGGTTCCTTCTAGTTTAACCTTAGGAATACGCGCCATAGAAATCATATCTTTCATCCGTCCACTAAGCCCAATTTGTTCTATTTCTACCCACCCACTGCCATCGCTGACTTGTTGACCCAAAAAAGCATAGACCGCGTTCAGGGGCAATTTACCATCCAAAGACATATTTATCAATGGGTTTTCCAAGCCAATCATCTCCCAAGTTAGATTAAAGGGTTCTCGATTGATGAAAGATTTAAAGTCGTTGAGTTCTAATTTGGCTGTCTGATCATCTATACCATTTCCATTGTTAAAACGCACATCAAAACTTACATTCTTGAGACTTCCGGCTAAATCAGGGTGCGTAATTCTGCCATTTTTTAATCCAAAATTAATTTCCACTACAGGATGCATCAAATCGGTTGCTAAGCCGTTTATACGTGCCTCAAAATTTATATTTCCATTGCTTTCAAATTGTCCAATTGTAGAAAGATAGTGGCGTGGAACAAGCTGTAGCAAAGAACCTAACATTGCTTGTTCGCTGTTTATAACCATATTGTATTCCGTCCCTTTTGCGTTCTTAGCAATATACCCATCTACTTTGAATTCATTTTCGCCTGCATACAACCTCAGCTGTTCGAACGTATAGCGTTCTTTGGCTAAATCTAAACCTATTGAGCCATCATAAGCAAATTCTTTTTGTTGCAGGTATAATTGTTCTCCATGCTGTAAATAATTAAAAAACAATTCCGCATTGGAAGTCATCGTATGTTTGTTAAGATTAACACTATTATCTATTATGAAATCCCCAGCAAAATCTGCCGTTTGAATTTGCATACTCAAATCAAGTGCACGTTGTTGGTCGAGGTAATGAAGGCTTATATTATTAATGCTTGCATTGGAAATAGCGATGTTTAGATTGGTAGGATTATCCTCAGATGATTCAGCATTAAAAATATCATAATTGACGGCGCCTCGTTCATTTTTGTGGATGAATAATGTACCATTATTGATGGAACAAGATGTAAAATTATACTTCCCTTGCAACAAACTCCACAAACTACATTCTAAAGAAATACTTCCTACATCAAGAAGCTTTTCTTCACCATCTGCCACTCCATCTATCTGAGCATCATGCAAATAAACAGCTGCTTGAGGAAACTTCCATATTAAAGATAGGCTGGCATCTGAGACTACTAAATTTGTTTTTAGTTGTCGATTAAGCGTACTAATTACAACATCGGCTATTTGCTTTTCAAAGACTGCAGCAACCAAAACTAATGTTAAGAAAATTCCGATTGTTAGAAATAACAATCCCTTTAGGACAGACCGTTTTGCTTGTTTTTGGGGAGCAGATTTTTTAGATTTTTTTTTGTTTTTCTTGGGCATTTTGTTCTTCTTTTTGACTCGATGGCGTTGGCTACAATTATATTCATCCAAAATCACTTTTGTTAAAATGATTGCAAATATATTGTTCGGCTATGTTACTGTAACTTTGAAAGAAAGACAGGGCTTATTATTACATGGTATAGTTGACACAAAATCCTATATCATCAAACGCAACTCACCTCTTTTTAGTGCTTTTTGACCTTCCTCAGTCTTCAAAACCTGATCGAGTGGGATGATCGCTTCGGCAGGTTGCATATGATCAACAAGCGACAATTGCCACCAACCAACACGCTGTGATTTACCTAATTTAAAGCCTACATTGTCGTACACTCCTACTTGATGAAAGCCAAATCGTTCGTGAAATGATACTGAGGGAATGTTAGGTAGGGTTATTCCGGCTACAACATTGCGATATCTTTGGCATTTTAGCAAGTCAATTAACGAATAGTATAAGGCTGTACCGTATTTTTTGGCTTGATATTCTTTGGGGATATACACAGATACTTCTCGAGTCCATTTGTAGGCACCTTTTGAACGATGTGCATCAGCATAGGCGTAACCAACTACCGCACCGTCCACCTCACAAATCAAACAAGGTGCCTCTTGCTGAATTTTGTTTATCTTTTGATTAAAGTCGAATAAAGAAGGGACTGTCGTATCAAAAGTTATCGCCGTATCCTCTATATAAGGTGCATAAATGGCCAACATAGGGGCTACATCAGCTTCGTTAGCAAGTCGTATCATCAAGCGCTATTTTCAGGGTAATATTTTATAAATCAATTAATGTCAAGGATTTAGCGTAAAATGCTTAGATATTAAACCATAGACGTAAATTAAGATATAAAGAATATACGAAAAAATGAGTTGATTGAAGTAGTTTTTTTAGGCAAGACAATTTTTAAGCTGTTTTTCAAGAATATCTCTACGTAAATGTTTGCCAATAAAAACAATCTTCGTACTTTTTACTTCTGTATCTACCCAAGCATCTCCTGCTGTAAACACACACATTTGTTTGACAGATTGAATGATTGTTTTGTGTTCTTGATATTTAAATTGCATAATCCCCTTGACCCGGTAAAGGTGTTTGCCTTGAATCATCAGCAAAACATTTAGCCAATGCCTAAATTTGAGAATATCTAAGGGTTGTTCTATTATAAAACTCTGTGTAACAATATCTTGATGATGGTGATGATGCGAACACTTATCGTTACAGCTTTCGCCGGGTGCATGATGGTGTTCCTGATGATAGGATTCTTCTATTTTTTGTGCAACCTTATGGGCTTCGTAAGCATTCAACGCTAATAAATCGAGCTCAACTTTACCATAACTACAGTGATGAATATCGGCAAAAGAGTTGACTTGCTTGAGTTGTTTTTCTAATTTTTCAAGATAGCTTGCGGCAACCTCATCTGCTTTATTGATTAATATAAAATCAGCAAAAGTAACCTGACGTTTCGCTTCTTCTCTTTCTTCTAATATTTCCTCAGCGTGGTGGGCATCGACCAAGCATACCGTAGCATCTAAACGGAAATGTTGCTGAATTACAGGGTCGGTAACAAAGGCCGCAGCAACCGCATCAGGTTCGGCAATTCCTGTTGTTTCTACCAAGAGATGATCAAATGTTTTGTCAGAAGCCAAGAGGTCTAATAAGGTTTGAGATAGTTCTCCGTTCAGAGTACAACAAATACAGCCATTCGACAGTTCAAAAATACCCTCCCCTACATCTACAACCAATTCATTATCGATGGGTATGTCGCCAAATTCATTTTCTATAACTGCAAATTTATAATTTTTATGCTTTTTGATAATTTCATTAAGCAAGGTAGTTTTGCCAGCGCCCAAAAAGCCAGTCAAAATCGTTACGGGAATTCTTGTATTGTTCATGAACTAATGCGTAAAAAAACCTCAATCCCCTTGTAAAAAGAAAATTGAGGCTAGTCTTTTATTATTTGATTATATTATATTACACCTTGTGCTGTGAGGTAACGTTCTGCATCTAAGGCAGCCATACATCCTGTACCGGCAGCCGTTACTGCTTGTCTGTAGTCTTTGTCTTGGGCATCTCCGCTAGCAAAAACTCCATCAACATTTGTTTTGGTACAATCCGCTTGCGTAATTAAGTAGCCTGTATCATCCATATCTAACCACCCTTTAAATATCTGAGTATTAGGTACATGTCCAATTGCTACAAAAACACCCGATAAATCAATCTCTGTTTTTACTCCGCTTTTGTTGTTGTAAATACGCACTCCTGTGACACCTTCTGTGTCTCCTAGTACTTCATCTACTTCGGTATTCCAATGAATTTTAATTTTATCATTATTAATTACGCGTTCTTGCATAATTTTAGAGGCGCGCATTTCGTCTCGACGAACAAACATGTGCACAACAGGACACAATTTAGATAAATAAGTTGCTTCTTCACAAGCAGAATCCCCTGCCCCAACGATACAAACATCTTTCCCTCTAAAAAAGAAACCATCACAGACAGCACAAGCCGAAACCCCTAAGTTCATGTATTTCGTCTCCGACTCTAATCCTAGCCAACGGGCAGAAGCCCCCGTAGAGATGATTACAGAATCTGCCAATATTTCCTCTCCTGCATCGGTCCAAAGCTTATGAACCGGACCAGTAAAATCAACTTTTTCGATCATGACCCCTGTATTAACTTCAGTATCGAAGCGTAAAGCTTGATTTTTGAGATCTTCCATCATTTCAGGACCCATAATCCCTTGAGGGTATCCAGGAAAATTCTCAACATCGTTGGTAATCATTAACTGTCCACCAGGTTCTTTTCCTGTGTACAAAACTGGTTTCATATTTGCTCTAGCAGCATAGATAGCTGCCGTGTATCCGGCAGGGCCGGAACCTATAATAACGCACTTTTCATGTCTTGCCATATCAATTGTCGGTTGTATTTTCTTCAGATAATAAGTTAATTCCTACGATTGCAAATTTAATAAAATATACTTGGTATTTACAATATATTAGCTCAGGTCTAGCATATTTTTACTATTGAATGTATCATTCTATATTAGTTGCAACAAAAAAGTCATCCTTTGTACTAAGGATGACTTTTTTGATAGTTTAATTCGTACTATTTAATGCACAGCTAAAGGCTTGTCTACCGAAGGCTTTCCTTGGTTAGCTTCATTTGCTTTGCGTTCTAGACGCATCGATTTTGTTTTGAAGCGATTGGCGATTGGCCCTATGATATAAGCTTTGAAGACATATCCCCAAAAGTATTTTTCATTTAATGATGGATCAATTTTGTGCGCAACTTTTTCGTGTGCCGCTTTGGTCAAACTCCAATGCATGTTCGCATTCATGTGATGTACCGTGTGATAGCCATTATTGAACAGAAAAAAGTTTAGCGAAAAAATATGAGAACCTGTGATATTGCGAGAGTGGTTGTACTCTGATTCTTCATCGGCATGAACATGCTGAATAAAGTTGAAAACCACAACTGTGTAGAGCGAAATCTGATGTGGTACAATGATGAGTAAAAGTGCAGCTACCCAATTGAAATACAAAAAAGTACCCACCCAAGCCAAAACAGCAAAAATTTGAGAAATATATAACCAAAATTCTTTGCGATTCTTGCGAAAACGCTCTTGCAAAAATTCTTTGTTGGCGATACTCTGAAAGTAGTTACTGACAAATGGATAAGTAAGTAATACCCATAATTCGTTTTTTTCGGTGTACCTGTATGTTTTGGTGTAATCGGGTTCTTTATTGTTGTGTTTGTGGTGGTTACGGTTGTGTGTCGGAATCCAACCAAAAACGGGCGTTCCATAAAAAATAGATATCCAATATTCCATGACTCTATTTAATGGCTCAAATTTAAAAATTGACTCGTGCATGGTATTGTGGGCAATTACAGATACAGTGACGGCCATAAACAAGTGCCAAATATAAAAACCAGCAAAAGCCCATGAACCATAAGACCAAGTGTCCCACGACACCCACATGAATGCAAACAGACAGGTGGTAATGGTCATGAATAAAAGTGTTTTCAAATCTGCAGTGTACTTCAACATTGTATTTTGTTTTAAGTGACTAAAAGGAAATAACTGATGGTGTTTATCGAATTTCACATAATTGCAAGGCAAAGATAATAAGAAATAGACAAACTAGGTTAGAATTACAAAAAATTAATTGCGAAAAAGCAACACAAAGTAATAATAATCAGGCGTATAAATTGACATTACTATTATTACTAAAGGACTAAATAAATCATCTATTGTCTTAATCGCTTCGTTCTAAAGGGATTTACTAAAGAGATGCCCCTTATCAAAGCATCCCCTATCTGTATTCAAAAAATGACATAATAATGTTTCGGTAGGGCTTGATTTAAACATTCAAACAGTTGTAACAATCAAAACAAACTTGACTTCTGAAATGGCAAAGATAACTAGAGGCAACACCTTTCTTGATTATTTTATATTGCAGCAATCATTCAAACTTGAACCGTTTCAAATTATACCGAACAAGACATCATTCAGCCATCAATTATGGTTAAAAGACTGCTTATTTAAAACTAGGTAGAGTTTTTTACGTATATTTGGATAGCAATTAGTTTTATTAGAAAATCCATCCCCCGAGACAATTGTAGATATGAATTCATTTGACTCTAAATCATTCCCTGCCCCTTTGCGTGCCTTAGTGGTGGTTTTTCATCGCATTTGGTTTGCTTGGTGCTGTCTAGCTACCCTTTTGATTGGTCTATTGGCGCTGTTTTTCTACTTTTTTATTTTTAACTTTTGCAAAGGAGCAAAAGCCAAGAAATATGCCTACCTCGTCACCAAATACTGGGGAAAAAGTTTGCTTGGCTGTATGCTTGTCCGTCTTAGTTCGGAGGGCTGTGAAAAAATCCCAACTAATTCTGGCAGTTATATCATCGTAAGTAATCACGCATCTATCGTAGATATTCCTATTTGTATGTCATCAGCTAATTTACAGTTTTCTTTCTTAGCAAAAATTGAAGTAGATAAGCTTCCGATTATCGGCTACTTAGCCCGGAACATGCATGTTTATGTCGATCGCAAGAGTGCCAAAAGTCGTCAACATACGTATACAAGAATGAAAAAACATCTTGACGAGGGACAGTCTATTCATATCTTTGCGGAAGGAACTCGCAACAAAACAGCAGCCCTATTACAGCCATTTTATGATGGCGCCTTCAAACTTGCGATTCAAACCCAACAACCTATTGCAGTAGTAACGATATGTAATTCTGATAAAGTATCTACCCCAAAAGCTCCATTCCTTGCTTCTCCAGCACAAGTTCATTGTATATGGGACGAACCAATTAGTACCAAGGGAATGACCCTTGAAAAGGACTTAGACCATCTAAAGGCGATTGTTCATGATCGTATACTATACAATCTTCAAAATTACCACGCGAACTTCCAACTCTAGATATAAAATTCTACTTTGATAAACGATCCTTTCAAATAGTTTTTGTATTTTTGAGTATAACCATTTACACATGCAACCTAAACTCCTAAAGATTCTGCATAAAGTTTTTTATTAGCATCAGTTAATTTCCAGAAATGCACGATGAAAACCCTTCAAGCCCCAAAAAGACACTTCCTTCAAGACTTAAAGAAGTTATCGATTTTTGTCGAAGAAACTATAATATTAGCCATCAAAAAACATTTGACTCTGCCCAAGAAGGCATCAAAATATCCCTACAAGAGGGGATGTTAATACAACAACATCAACTCGAAATTTACAAAGCGTTTTATTTATGGCATCAAAACAAACCATCAGAAGCACAATCTATTGTTTATGCCTCTTCGCCTATTTTATTAGAGCACAAAAAAGATATAGAATACAGCCTTAGTATTATTATCAAAAGCCTTATTGATTGGGCCAAAGGAAATGTAGAAATTGCTTTCAATACCATCAATCAAGCATTTGATGATTTACAAAAACAAGGAGACTCTAAGGTAGCTATCAATAGATTACATTGGGTTTTAGGGGTTTTTTATTTCGACTTAAACGAAATTGAAAAATCTTACCACCATTACAAAGCCTGCTTCGACAATGTAGAACACGATATTGACCCTAGTTTGGTAGCCTACACTAACATAGGCCTAGCAACTGTCCTACATAAAAAAGGGCTGAATGAAAAGGCATACAATTCATTTAAAGACACCTTAAAATACAGTCGAGAACAGGGTGTTTGGATGGTAGAAGCACGTGCCTGCCACGAACTAGGCATGATATATATTCAAAAAAAATCTTATTCCAAAGCGTCTGAATTCGTTCAATTGAGTTATGACATTCGGTTATCTAATAAGGCTATGCCTTCTTTAGTCTCTAGTATTTTGACCTTAGTAGAAATCGATGTTTTGACCCACAACAATGCGGCGGCGATTCTAAAACTGAAAGAAGCGCTTGAGATTACTCAATCTAAAAAACTGAGGCCGAAAGAATCAAAAATATACCTGTTATTATCCAATGTTTACGAAAAAAGGTTGGCTTATGAAGAAGCTTTTAAAGCCTTAAAAAAACACCATTTACTTGAAAAAGAATTAAAAAACATACGGCCCAATCACAAAAAAAATTATTTAGAATTAAATTACAAAGCTCAAAAAGCTGAAAAAGAATCGGCTTATCAGAAATCTATCAATGCCGACCTAATAAAAGCAAATCGGTTGATACAAGATCAAAAAAACAGAATCAGCGAAAAAAATATAGAAAAAGAAACCCTACTCAAGGAAATTCATCACAGGGTAAAAAACAACCTACAGATTATAACTAGTTTGCTGAGCCTACAATCGCTAAACATTAAAAACAACGCCATCAAAGAGTTATTCTCTAACAGTCAGCATCGTATCAATTCGATGGCTCTGATACATGAAATGCTCTATCAAACCAACAATCTGGCTGAAATTAATTTTCAAGATTATTTAATCCAGCTCATCGATAGTTTGATTTCTTCTTTCAAAGGTGACAAAAATACGATTAAAATAATTACGGATATCCCTGTTATATTCTTGAATATCGACACAGCGATTCCATTGGGTTTACTGATTAATGAAATAGTAACCAATGCTCTTAAACATGCCTTTAACAACCACAAAGAAGGGAAGTTTTGGCTTTCAATTAAAAACCACGACCCCATCAACTACATCCTTGAAATTGGTGATAATGGCCCAGGTATTCCAGATTCAATCAACATCAAAAATCTAAATTCTTTAGGCCTCAAATTGATTGAACGTTTGAGCAAACAGCTTAATGGAAGTATCCAAAGAAATATGAATAAACAAGGAACCCACTACATTATCTTGTTTCAACAGGTTTACTAAATTCAACAACCCCCTTGTTCCAACATATATTTAACTTTAAACAAAGACCCAACCGAAAAAGCATCTGTTATTTCCTGTTTAAGACACATTTGAAACGCTTCTTCAAAGGGTAATTTCCGCAACATCAACTCTTCGGTATCTTCAGGTTGCGCCAAACCCACCGAAAGACCTTTAGCCAAAAACGTATAGGCTACTTCATCGGTCACAGAATTAGAGGTATGCATTTTTAGCACCTCTGTCCATCGTTCAGCTTTCAGGCCTGTTTCTTCCAAAAGTTCTCGTTGTGCAGCTATCAAGGGCGTTTCCTGACCAATTAAACACCCTCCTTCTGGAATCTCCCAACTGTAAGCATTTAAGGTATATCTGTATTGGCCAACCA
>CAJQQM010000090.1 GCA_905480485.1 uncultured Aureispira sp. | reverse complement strand
TAGGCACCCAAAATGATATTATTAAAAGTCCTGCAAGCGTATGGAAGGGTAATGATAATCAGATTAATGCAGGGTTTTCTACGATACCCGTCATCCGATACCTTTGTGTACCCTGTGGCTATTCCGAAGAGTGGGTGGAATCTAAAGATGATAGAATGAAATTGAAGAAGAAATGGAAAAACAACAGCTTGTAATAGGTACAGATTACTAAAAAAGCAGCGATAAGTCGCTGCTTTTTTAGTTTAGAATAGCTTGTCACCGCCAAACGATCTCACATTTCTGCCCATACCCACAAACCATGTTTCAGCCAATTCAAGTGCAGTACAGTTGTCTATAGTTAGGTCTATACCGTGATTGAAACCCAAGATATTGACATGCTCGTACTGTAGACATTCTTCGATGGGATAATCGTAGGAATCAAAGGATGTTATCCACAAAGTATCGGTCATCAAACTATCTTCAAATACATATACGGAACAATAGTAGGGGCTTATACTATCTATTTTCATATAGGAATGCTCGTACACAATATTATTGACTACACCACCTGCGTTATTACTGTACAGGGTATATTCGCCTTTATATATTCCCGCTATATTGATTACAGGAGGGCTTGTAGCCGTAGTATCTTCTAAATTATCCGAGGACTTGTTGCAAGCAGTGCTAAAGATTACTAAAGCCAAAAGGTGTTTAATGATTGTGTTGTTCATGTGAGGTTTTTATAATTGATGAACTTATAACTTAATTAAATACTGGCTTTTTAAAAAGTACAAAATTCAGAACTTATCAGATTATAGGGCTTAACGGTGCCAAATATAATAGATGTATAGTTGTGAAGGTTTTGCCAACCTTCAGTAATTAATAAAAGGCGTAGGCACCCAAAACGCCTAGGTCTTGAAATAACTAGCTAATAATTTAGATTATGGATTGATTCAAACCGTTTTAGGGGTTAAAATATTTGCTCATAGGTTCAAAATAATGCTCTTGCCAGCCCTTTTTATAATGCGTACCTGTTTCAGGAAGATTGGAATGTACTAATGTTAATTCAGTTTTTCCATCCAATTCATGGAGTAGCACGTCTATTTTAGAATTTTATTCGCTTTCTTCAAAGCTACTTTTATCATCATAGCATCAATCTGAACGAGCATAAATTAATAGGAGATGAATGATTTTGCTGGGAGACTCTGATAAGTAAACTTGGTATTCTAATGCTGAATATTTAAGTATATATTTGCCATTTGATAGAGATAACATATATATTCTTAATGTTTTGTAGCATTTATTTTTCTAATGTGTGTAAGGCCCCGATTATGTTCTGTATCTTCAGAAAGCGGAGAACAAGGCATAAAAATCTATAATTAGCGGTATTTGTTTTGCAATAAAATTAAAACTATTGACTCCGAATATGGTGCTAATGCGACCTAGCGGGAAGGCATATACTTATTTTTGCGGCTCATTCTTTTTTATACATTCAATTTTTTAATTTAGCAAATATTATTTTTAGATAATTACGCTTTCATCAAATCGATTTAATATGAAATCATACTTTTTAAATAGTCTGTTATTGCTACTTAGTACACCAATATTTTTAGTTGCTCAGTCTGGAACACCTCCCAAATATAGTATTGATTTGTTCAATAATGGTACGTTTATTTTAGAGTATGATGAAGTTAGATTGGTGGAAGAAGAGGATGGTAAAACGACGTATTACAATAATGGAAAGGAAGAAATTCGATATGAAACTTACATGGTTTTTCAACTTTTTAGAGCGGAAAACCCTATCATGGAAATAGAAATTACTGCAAACGACGGATACTTCTTAGATGGATACTATTTTTTGGATGAAGCGACTGATTTATTAGTCATGGAGCTGTCGGATGATAATGAAGACTATATTTCGAAAATATGTAAGGATATACTAATTACCAGCCCAGTCTTTAAGGACAAAACTGTTTTCGATTGGTCAAGAAGGTTGACGGTGAAGGGATTGGATAATATAAATAGCCCTTATGAAGATTATTTCCCTATGTTGAGTGGAGATGGAAATACTTTGTTTTTTTTACGGGCAGGCGATCCCAATAATAGTATGACCTTTATTCACGAAAAAATGAATAATCAGCAACCAATTCGCTTCGACCAACTTGATGCAGCTTTACTTGCTGCTATAAAAGCAGATGGTATGGATACGCCCGCTTATAGAAAGCAAGCGTTAGAGGAGCAACAAAAAAAACATCGTCAATTTATTAATGCTGCTAGGAAAGCGTCCAAAGCAGAAAATGCTGAACGTGCAGGAGAGGGTTTAGATATTGATAGTCCGTTCGATACGGATATTTTGATATCTAAGAAGTCGAATGGAGTATTTCAAAACGTTATCCGTCAAGATTTTCCGCTAAATGACTGGTCTCCCAATTTTTTTGTAGGAATTTCATCTGATGGAAAAAGAATCTATACAGAATCTAAAGACCTAGGAAAAGCATACAATACAGAGGGTAAAAAAGATTTTTATAGTTTTATGGAATTTGATTATGATAACGGGGCACAATCTTATGATTTTAACGGAAACTATACTTCTTTTGAAAATATGCATAATGTTTTTAAAGTCAGTTACTTCATGACCTTAAATAACAATGCGATTCTTTGTGGTTTTGAAGGAGATGATACCAAAGGAGAAAAAGATATTTATATTAGTTTCAGACAGGCAAATGGCGCATTTGAATACCCTGTAAATATTGGTTCTACCATTAATACCGAACTACAGGAATTTGATCCCTTTTTAGCGGCAGATTTGCAAACTTTATATTTTACTAGAGGCGTCAACGAAAAGGAAAGTAAAATATTTGTAAGTCGTAGACTGGACGATACATGGAAAAGATGGTCTGAACCAATTGCTTTGCCTAAACCAATCAATTTACAGATGACCCACAACTCAGGCGCGTTTGTTACTGCAGACGGAAAAACACTATATTTTGCTTCGGATAGAAGGCGGGGGACGGATAGAGATATTTATTCTGTTGAACTAGACGATTTACTCTCTCCAACAGCTGCCCCTCTTGTAAAAGGAAAGTTAGTATGTGAGGGTAGAACATTAGAAAATGCAGTCGTGGAAGTACAATCTTTACAGAATAAGGTAGAGAAAAAACAGGATGTTTCTTATGCTCAATCGAATGAAAACGGCGGCTATGAAATGCCTTTTAGGAATACGGAAAAAGTAGCTATATCAGCTTCTAAGAAAGGATATATTTCGGAAGTTGTCATTAGTAGTGAACCTGCTGAAGCTTCCAAGAATATAGAAATGACTAAGTTAGAAAAAGGCAATCGTTTTACCTTGAAAAATATACTTTTTGAACGTTCTAAAGCCAGCTTTCTTCCCATTTCTATTCCTGAATTAGAGAATCTAAAAAATGTGTTATTAACGAATCCTAAACTGATTATCCTAATAGAAGGACATACGGACAGTAATGGCAAAACAATGCAAGCGTCCGTCGCAGAGAAACTACAAAAACTGTCCAAAGAACGAGCCGATGCAGTTAAAAATTATCTCACGAATAATGGGGTAGCTTCTGACCGAATTGAAACGAAAGGCTTTGGGAGTAGTAATCCGCGTTTTTCTAATGAAATCGAAATGGAAAGAGTGAAAAATCGTAGGGTGGAAATTGTAATTTTATAATTCTGCCGCAACCAACAAGTAAGTATAAACTATGTTTTAAGGCAGTTTAATCATTGTTGGGAAAGTAATTTATAATCGCTGAAGCCTACAGGAGGTTGTCAGATTCAATCGCTATTTATAAGTTATATATTCAACCAAAAGTAAAAGATAAAGTCATTCCTTTTCCTTACGTATTTATGACAAGATAAGCTATTAGGTATTTTAAGCTTCATATTTGTTATTATTCCCAAGAATTATTTTCCCATACATATATTATTTTATCTTTATCCATCTTATTTGGATATCTATCGCTTAGATGATTTTATTAAAACTTTATATATGAGATTTTTGTTGCTCGTTTTTCTTTTGGGGATGCTTTATGGTGAAACAATTGTTGCTCAGGAAGAAGCAGGATTTCTTAAGGAATATGTTCGCTCTTTTAATCTTAGACAGAGCGATACGGTATTAATTGATTTGCAAATCCCTTATGAGCTCATCGACTGGGACGAAGATATTGTACGTACCTTCACGCAGTTAGAGTCTTTTTCTATGCCCAAAGATATTCTTCGCAAACTCTTTCGTCGTGGGCGTTATAGTATGTATGGTAAGCGTAAAGATAAGGTCTTGCGTGTATTTATGCCTGATGTGCATCATGTAATCATGGTGCAGGGTTATCAATTGACCGATGAAGTAGTTGCTCAAATCTATGTTCCTAAAAATTTCCCCGTTAAAGTTGTTTGTAATAGTCGAACTCCGGAAGAACAGCTGATGGATTTGTGGCTGCAACAAGAAGTGTTGACCCGTCGCATGAAATTCCCAATTCGTCGAGCCATCAATGCAGATTTTTATGATGATGTAAAATTTCAGGAAGGGAAAATTATTGCTGCTAGCCCCATGAATGGTACCAAGCGATTCTTGAACCTTAAAGTCAAAGCCAATGGTAAAGAATATCAGTTGGTTAGTAGGATAGGAAAGTTATACGAAAATCCTTCCGACCTGCTAGATAAAGTTGTGGTTTTTGTAGAACATAATATGGCTCCGGAACTTCGAAAATCGACCAATCAAGGAATGATCATTGTACAGGAAAATGCCAAGGGCGAACTGGAATTAATTGATAAGTCGGCGCTACCCGATTTGCTATTGGTGGCGAAATAATTTTTTGGTTGGGAGGGTCAATGATCGAGCCCGATAGTTAGCGCCTGCTAGTTACCTCCTTGTTTAGCTTTTCGACCTTTGGTCTGTATTTGGATGTACGATAAATTAAAAAAAAGAGCCGCTATTCAGCGGCTCTTTTGTATTTCTAAAAATCAAACTTAATACCTTGTGCAAGTGGCACCGTAGTACTATAGTTGATCGTATTTGTCTGCCTGCGCATATAGGCTTTCCAAGAATCAGAACCTGATTCACGGCCGCCTCCAGTTTCTTTTTCGCCACCAAAGGCACCGCCGATTTCAGCACCTGAAGTACCAATATTTACGTTGGCAATACCACAATCCGAACCATTCGCCGAAAGGAACAACTCAGAATCTCTCAAATTGGTCGTCATGATAGCAGATGACAAACCTTGAGGTACGTCATTTTGCATATGAATAGCCTCGTCCAATTCGGTGTATTTCATCAAATACAAAATTGGCGCAAAAGTTTCGTGCTTGACAATATCATATTGTT
>CAJQQM010000089.1 GCA_905480485.1 uncultured Aureispira sp. | reverse complement strand
GGAAGTCCTCAATTGGATATTATAAATGCTTTTTTATCATAATACGTTGATCAGGCTTGTATTTTGGCCGTCAATAAAGGCTCATAATCTAAGTTGAATTCATTAGGTGTTACTTTATTTGATTCTATTAAGAGATTTTGGCTTATTTTATTTTGAAAATTTATTGTATTTAAATTTTTTATTTTGAATTTAAGATTTAATTTAGTGTCAACAATCATGGCTGTATTCCTTGTTTGTGCCCAATTTACCTCCCACAAATTTACATATATTCCTATCTAGAAGACCTTTTTTATAACTGCATCGTATTTGAACGATGCATCAATCGCCACGCTATGCCAAAAGTTTTTTTACAAATTTTTTTCATGATGTTTCTGATTGCGGGGTGTAACATAACAATTGTTAGGGCTACACACATTCCTGGGGCAAACATTACCTACTCCTGCAATCCTTCCAATCCTTTGGAATATACGTTCACTTTGACGGTTTTTAGGCGGTGTCCTGGTACCCATCCCACTACTATGTCTGCGCTTGATTTTACCTTGACCAATGATTGTGGGTTGGCTAATCCTATCGTCCCTACTTTTAATCAAGTTGGACAGGAAGTAGATGTGAATCAACTTTGTGCTTCGGCTACAAGTAATTGTTCAGGAGGAACTGATCCTGGTGTTTGGATGTACACCTACGAAGCAACTATAGTTTTGCCGGCTAATTGTGATGGCTGGCATATTGACTATAATTTATGTTGCAGGGATGCATCTAGTAATTTGACGGGTACTTCAGCTAACGATATGCATACATCAACTTCTTTAAATACACTCATGGCACCTTGTAATAACTCGCCTGTTGTAACCTCTGCGCCAATTCCATACGCTTGTACCAACTCACCTTTTTCATACTGTCTAACCACTCAAGATATTGAAGGTGATAGTTTGTATTTTAGGATGGTTGCTCCACAAGGCAATGGTGGATTAGCCATTGGTCATTTGCCTGGGTTTAGTCCTACAGCACCTTTGACTAATTTTACACTAGATCCTCTAACGGGATGTTTTACATTAAATGAACCCAATGTCGGTAATTATGTGGTAGCGATCCAGATTGAAGAATATGATAATTTTGGCAACTTAATATCCACCATTATACACGATTTTCAAGTACAGGTTGTTAGTTGTACCAATTCTCCTCCCTCTAATCCTGTTGGTGGTGTTTCCAATGTAACTGGTTCTGGTTCGCTAAGCAGTTCAAACAGTATCTCGGCCTGTGTTGGTCAATCTTTTTGTTTTGACGTTACTTTTGAAGATGCTATTGATGTCACAGATAATCTATCAATACAGACGGATGGAACTACTTTGTTTCCCGGGGCTACGTTTACCCAGACAGGAAATAATCCAGTCACGGGTACATTTTGTTGGACAGTTGTTCCCGGAAATACTGGTAATGTGGTTACATTCATCGTGCAGGATGATGGTTGTCCTGTAATGGGGACAAGCGGTTTTGGAGTTAATATTGATATCATTACAGGTGTATATGCTGGCCCAGATGCAAGTGTATGTGGCAGTGTCCCCGTGCAACTTAACGCCATTGGTGGGGCTTCATTTACCTGGGCACCTGCAACGGGACTTAGTTGCACCAACTGTCCTAATCCTGTAGCGAACCCTGCTGTAAGCACTTTGTATACTGTTACTAGTAATTTGTCAGGGTCCTGTTCCAACACCGACCAGGTGCTTGTAAACGTAGAGTCGGTTCCTCCAACGGCAACTATTACTGGGAATCTTGGCATTTGTAATACAGCTTCAAACACTTTAACCGCTTCTGGCGGAACGTTTTACCTATGGTCAACAGGCGAAACTACTTCCTCTATAAATGTTTCTCCTGCAGTTACAACAGATTATCACGTTACGGTAACCAATTTCCTAAACGGATGTGAGGCTTACGATACTGTTGCAGTAACGGTAGCAGCAGCACCTATACCAGCTATCAATGATATAACAATATGTAATGGAGGTTCTACTACTATTACGGCAGGCGGTGGAGGAACATACATGTGGAGTACCGGTGCAACTACTTCAGATATTACAGTGTCACCAGTCCTCACAACAGCTTACTATGTTACGGTTACATTAGGAACCTGTGTGGCTTCTGATACAGCTATTGTTACCGTTACTCCAACATCGGCGCCAGTTATTGTATGCCCGAACGATACTACAGTTGCAGCCTGCAATTCAGTTGTCAATTTTACGCCGCCGGTAGCCTTAGATTATTGTGCAGCAATTCCATGCCAGTCTTCACCAATTAATGACGTGTTAACTGCCTTAAATACAAATGGAAGTAGTATTGCAGGCAATATTCCCAACGGATTTAACTTCACTGATGGCGTTACGGGAACAAATATACCCGATGGTGGGTCAGATATGTATGATGGCGGTAACCAACTTAATACCAACTTATCCACCTTAATACCTTACACGGGAGGTTCTATCTCAAACCATCCTGGATTTGGCGGGGGGGCTTATTTTACGCACAAATTCAATAATCTATTTGTAATGGTAGCAGACTTGAATGGTGTAAATATGTTTGAAATTACCGGAAATAACGGTGCTGACGGATCCGGGACTTACAATGGTTTTACGTATACAGTATCTATCGGATGTTTAGATTATGATGTATTTGTGAAACGTGTAAATGGTGCAGGGGACCCTTCTATAAATCATGTATTTATCATTCCATCTGGAAGTAGTGCAACACATTCGTTTGCTACTACTACCGACAATGACTTACATACCTTAACAAATTTGACAGGCGTCGATCGTCTATACTATATGTTATTCTCCGGTGCGGGTGGCTATGCCTATACAGATGCAGAAATTCAAGCTGCAGTTCTAGATTTTTTAACACAAGCAAATACAACAGGTGGCGGCGTTGCTCAGGCAGCTGTTGTCCAAACCGCAGGATTGCCAAGTGGTTCTGCTTTTCCGACAGGAACCAATACGGTAACTTTTCAGGCAACTGGAGTTGGCGGAATATCTACCTGTAGTTTTGATATAATTGTAACAGCAACTGCAGGTCCGGTGCTTTCTTGTAGAGCAGATACAACTGTTCCAGAGTGTTCTCCTATTGTTGACTTTGTTTTGCCGCCCGTTACAGACCCATGTGGCGGCTGTGATAATGCGACGCTTATAGATTTACTTGCAGATTTAAATACAAATGGTACTACCATTGCAAGTGGTATTCCGAACGGATTTAATTTTTCAGATGGGCTTACGGGTACCAATATTTCGGACGGTGGCTCTGACATGTATGATGGTGGCAACTTTTTAAATACCAACTTATCTGCTTCTGTTCCATATACAGGGGGGGCTATATCGACAAATGTCGGATTTGGAAGCGGTTCATACTTTACCCATAAATTCAATAATTTATGGATAATGGCAGCTGACTTAAATGGCATTACAACCTTCAATACATCAGGAAACAATGGTGCAGATGGTGGCGGTAGTATTACTGCTTTTGACTACACGGTAACTGTGGGTTGTAAAACCTACTACATATTTGTCAAACAAATACATGGTGCAGGAGACCCCTCTATTAACCATGTCTTTATTGTTCCTGACAACGGAACAACGCCTGCGCCAACACATACATGGTCAACCAATACCAATGATGATGCTCATACACTTAATAACCTAGCTGGTTTTGATAGATTGTATTATTTATTATTTGCAGGGACTAGCGGGTATAATTATACCAATGCTCAAGTACAACAAGTTGTACTAGACTTCTTAAATTTGTCAAATGCAGGTTCAGGCACTGCTATCAACGTAACACAAATAACAGGATTGCCAAGCGGTTCTACTTTTCCTGTGGGCACGAATACAATTACCTTTTCTGCCATCAATAATGCCGGACAAACGGATACTTGTAGTTTTGATATAATTGTAACTCCAGGTCTTGGGCCGCTCATTAGCTGCAGAACAGATACGATAGTATCTGAATGTAATTCTGTTGTTAGTTTTAATACTCCATCAGCTTCAGATCCTTGTAATCCTAGTTGCGCGATGTCTGACATCAATACCATTCTTACCAATTTAAATACCAATGGTGTTTCAATTGCTTCTAATATACCCAATGGTCATACTATATTGGACGGGATTTCTGGTACATGTATCAGTGATGGCGGGGGCGATATGTACGATTGTGGCAATCAGCTTAATACCAATGTTTCAACCTTAATTCCCTATACAGGCGGTACCATTAATACACATGCTGGCTTTGGCGGGGCATCTTACTTTACGCACAAATTCAATAATTTATGGGTTATGAC
>CAJQQM010000088.1 GCA_905480485.1 uncultured Aureispira sp. | reverse complement strand
CCCTCCTCATTGATCATGTAAGCATACTCGGCAACAGTAAGACCATGTATGATTGGTACAGGATGTAAGCCCACAAAAGAACGCTGTTCTTTTTCCAAGACTGGTCCATCTACAATATGCCCTAGGGGATTCGGACGATCTAAAACTAGTAAAGGGACGTTATTTTCTGCACAAGCCTGCATGACATAAGTCATGGTAGAAGTATAGGTATAAAATCGCACGCCCACATCCTGAATATCAAAAAGTATGAGATCAATTCCCTGCATTTGTTCAACAGTGGGCTTTTTATTAGACCCATAAAGCGATACAATGGGTAAGCCTGTTTGTTTATCAAATCCATCTTTGATTTGTTCGCCTGCGTCTGCTTGGCCTCTAAAACCATGTTCTGGTGCAAAAACCCGCATTATTTGACAGCCCAAGGCTTGTAAAGTATCGACTAGATGTACTTGATTGACCATCGAAGTCTGATTGACGACTAGAGCAATTTTTTTGTTACTAAGCTGTGTTAAATACGCTTTCATATTGGCAGCAGCAGGCAAAGGATTGGTATCTTTTTGCATGGTTAATTGCTGCTCTGCAGACTGAGTTTCTGAGCTACTTTCTGGGTTTAGTTGTTTGGAAAAACAAGCCAGGCAAACACAAAAACAGTTGAGAAGAAGGATTAATTTAAACATTTTGAATGAGTTTGTTTAATAGCGACGCCATTCCGAAAATAGAATAGAATCTTGTAGGACCTAAATTTATAATAATTCGGCGATATACTAAGCGATATACTAAAATGATTAGTAAATTAGCCTATCTGCGCTCTTTAGAGCATTTTAAGATGCTAAAACAATACCAAGTGATGAAAAATGGGATAGAAACGCCTTCGAACACACATAAAAACGATCGAAAACTAAGAAAAAAATTGTACAAACATAGAAGTAAAGCACTTGATAGGCTTGCTGCTGAGGTACATCAAACAGTTTTTGAAGCAATTGATTGTTTGCAATGTGCAGGATGTTGTAAAGGTATTCCTGCAATGGTTAATTCCAGCGATGTGCAAAGAATTGCTTCAAAACTGGACCTTAGCGAAGATCAATTTTACGCTCAATACCTACAAAAAGATGAAGACGGTGATTGGGTTTTCAAGCAAACACCCTGTATTTTTCTATTAGACGATAATCGATGCTCTATTTATGCATTCAGACCTAAAGCCTGTCGAACTTACCCGCATACAGACCATCAATTCTCAAAAAATATAGATTATCATTTAGAAAACAGCCAATATTGTCCTGCAAGTTTTCATATATTAGCAGAAATTAAAGGTCGTTTGCCCTAAAATATCTATTGTCATGCCTACAACTTTTTCTGAAACACCCAAGCGTATTGCTGTCAAACTCAAGCCTGCTGCAGAAAGGATGGTAAAAAAA
This sequence comes from uncultured Aureispira sp., assembly GCA_905480485.1. Classification (GTDB taxonomy): domain Bacteria; phylum Bacteroidota; class Bacteroidia; order Chitinophagales; family Saprospiraceae; genus Aureispira. The sequence continues at coordinate 8,775 of CAJQQM010000088.1, read as the reverse complement.
GGACATCCTTGGATATTTGACAGAGCGATTGTCAAACAAAGTCAAGAAGCGGCATGTGGTGATTTAGCTATTATTTATGACCGCAAAAAAAACAAATTTTTGGCTTGTGGTTTGTTTGACCCGCACTCTCCTATCCGAATCAAACTCTTGCAATTTCATCGACCGGCCCCTATTGATGCCGAATGGTTTAAAAACAAATTGTCAATTGCCTTCGAAAAAAGACAAGAACTGTTGCAAACAGACACCAATAGCTATCGATTTTTGTATGGAGAAAACGATGGTTTGCCCGGCTTAATTGCCGATGTCTATGCCCAAGTACTAGTACTCAAACTTTACAGCGCTATTTGGTTGCCTTTTATAGATTTGCTGTTGCCACTTTTGATAGAGTTTAGCCAAACTAAAACAATCGTCTTACGTCTGAGTAGACAGATTCAACCCTTACTAGAAAATAGCGAATATTTTGACGGTGCCTTATTGTATGGGAACCTCGATAATGAAGTAGTGATTTTCAGAGAACATGGTTTGCTTTTTGAAGCAAATGTGATAAAAGGGCACAAAACAGGTTATTTTTTGGACCACAGACACAATCGAAAAAAAGTAGGAGAATTAGCCGAAGGGGCACGCGTTTTAGATGTTTTCTCCTATGCAGGAGGCTTTTCTGTTCATGCCCTTCAGGGAGGTGCAAAAGAAGTTTTAAGCATAGACATAAGTAGTAAGGCATTAGATATGTGTTGTTCGAATGCTCAACTCAACCCGCACAAAGGCCGTCATGACACATGGGCGATTGATGCGTTTAAGGCCTTAGATACCCTACAAAAAAAGTCAGAAAAATTTGATATTGTCGTGATAGACCCACCTTCATTTGCTAAGCGAGAAAGTGAAATAAAAGGAGCCATAAATAGTTATAGACGCCTGGCAAAAGCAGGCCTTGAGGTTGTTGAAGATGGTGGTTGGCTTATTTTGGCCTCTTGTAGTTCTAGAGTCAGCGCAGCTGTGTTTTTTGAAACCATAGAAACCGTCTTGTTTCAAAGCAACAAAAAAATACAGATAAATTTAAAAACAGCACACGATAGTGACCACCCGATAGCCTTTGAGGAAGGGGCCTATCTTAAATGTGCCTACTATAAAATTAACGATTAATCAATTACTAATGGAAAACAACTCAAACCTAAACAAATCGTCAGGTTCAGCCGACATGCAATTTATCCGCAGCGCCTTCCCTTCTTTGCGGGATGACTATGTCTTTTTTGATAACGCCGGAGGTTCGCAAACCCTTGGGCTTGTCATGGACAAAATCACGGATTATTATATGCATTCGAACGTACAACTTGGTGGTGTTTATAGTGTTTCAAAACAAGCCCGTGCGCGTGTAGACGAAGGAAATTATCATATTGCACAAACGCTTAATGCCGAGCAAACCGAATCGGTAATTGTGGGAAGTTCTACCACCGCACTAATTCGCCTATTTTCGATTGTAATTGGGCAAACCTTAAAGGAAGGAGACGAAATTATCATTACAAATTGCGACCACGAAGCGAATGTAAGCCCTTGGAAAGATTTGCAAAAACAGGGTATTATTATCAAAACATGGACCTTCAATCCTAGTTCATATCAATTAGAAATTGAAGATTTAGAACCCCTCATGACCGAACGAACGAAGTATGTTGCCTTTTGCCATACTTCAAATATTTTTGGCAGTATTCACCCCGTTAAAGCGATAACAGAGTTTGTTCATTCAAAGGGTGCTAAAGTTTTTGTGGACGGAGTCGCTTATGCCCCGCATCGTTTAATAGATGTTCAAGATTTGGATGTTGACTTTTATGTTTATAGCTTATACAAAGTATTCGGCCCTCATTTGGCGGTTTTATATGGCAAAAAGCAATGGCTTCTCGACTTACCTGGAATTAATCATAATTTTATAGCGCCGAACGACCTTCCCTACAAATTTCAGCCGGGTGGTCAAAACTACGAACTTAGTTACAGCCTTAGTGGAATCAGTGAATATTATCAATCAGTAGCTGTACATCATGGCCTTTCTGAAACTGCAAGCATTCGAGAGAAGATGCAATATGCCTTTGAAGTTTTTGACCAACAAGAAGAGCGCTTAAGCAAACGCTTACTCGATTTTTTACAATCTAAACCCTCCGTTACTATTATTGGTGAACGTGACTATGCAAAAGAAAAGCGGGTTTGCACCATAGCATTTGTTGTAAAAGGTATGCATAGTTCAGACATCAATGCACAAATACACCCTCATAACATTGGTATCAAAACAGGAGATTTTTATGCCAAAGGTATTGTTAAAGCACTTCAGCTAGAAAATCAAGGGGGTGTCGTTCGGGTAAGCATGGCACACTACAACAGCTTAGACGAACTTGAAAAGTTAATTAAGTTACTAGACAAAATTATTTAAACTGCTAATGATAATATCTTTTTTGATAAGTATATACCGTATTTATTCCCGAAAATTAGTTATTTTGGGATGGCTACAATTCACGACAATTAGATGTATAGCTTAGTAAACTAATTGATTTAGCTATTGAGCTACTACATTATTAATCCTTTGATAATTTATGGGCTATAGCAGCAGAAAAGCCCTCTAAATGTATAAAATGGTAACAAAACTTGCAACCTACAGTATTGGCATTCTGACCGTTCTTATTTCTTTACCTGTTTATGGGCAAATAGACAGTGTTTTGACAGATAGTTCAAGTACTACTGCAATAGTGCCTGAGTTGGCTAGTTTATTAGCTGCATCCGAACAAAAATCAAGCTTTAAAGACGACCCCGTTAAATTTTTTGACATGGCTGTTTTTTCTACTCAAAAAGCATTTAAATCTCGGAAAGTAAAACGTCATAGTCTTTGGAACAAAATTGAACATGACTGCAGCATGGAAATAGAACAAGTTCCGAACGAACTCAACAATGCTTTTAAAGGTATTCATCGCAGTAATCAAAGTTCATTTTTTGATTTAATCAAGGGTAATGTGCGTATTTCAAATCAAATAATAAGACCTACAGAACGTCAAATCATGTTCAGCCCTTACCTAACACCGGGCAGTAGTGCTCAAATATTCAGTTGCCTGAGTGGATTATCCTACCGGGAAGAACATTTTATTCTCAACAATGCCAATTATTTCGAAATTGTCCTTCAAAATCTAAAATACCTAAACGATGAACTGAAATACAGTCATCGTCAGAACGTGCATTCATACAAAGCTGTTTTGATCCGATCTAAAAAAGAAATCAGGGCTACAATGACCGACCCTTCCAAATTAGGGCTTGTAATAAGTATTGGAGGTGGTCACAGCCTGGGCAATTATTTATACCTTGAACAAGGACAATCTAACACTCCTGAATATCAAAATATTGTACTTAAAAATGTGGCAAAACTAAAAGGCAACGTCGCTATGAGTGAAGGCACAAATAATCGCCTTGACATTCCTATCTTTTCAATCAATTTTAATAATTATTTTGAGGACGGAATCTGTGGAAAAGCCGCTGCACTTAACGACGCCGAAAACCTTGCTTTTACCGAACCTAGCAATATAGGCAAAGGGTTTAGTGCTCTGGGGATGGCTGTTGTGCGCAGTATGCTAGATGTTTCGAAAGGTCGACGTATTTTATTAGATGTAGGAGGTATAAGTTTGACGAGTAGAGAATGGTATTATAAAGAAATAAAAAATAGACGCTTCAAAAAGGATACTGTTCCTATTTTAGCCACCGGAGTAGGCATTAGTGGCTTAAGCAAAAAGGATAATGCTTATGGAAAAGCCGATAAAAAATCTTTTTTGAGTCATCAACGGGCTAATCTTTGTCGACAAGACCTAAAAAACATTATTGAATCGGAAGGCCTAATTAGTATATCCCTAGAAATTAATAAATTAATGGGAAAATCTTGCCTTAATCGTTACAATCAAACCGTTCCCTTTTCTGCCGAGCGGCATCGCGTAGTAATCGACGCTATTGTTGGCAATATTTGCAAGGGGATACACATGAGTAACTCTATAGAAGCCTGGGATATGCTATCGATTTGTTCCTATTTTGATAGTCATGCCCGTCATACCGAAATATATCAAACCTCTGCCGATATGGTAAGCCTGTATCGAGAATTACTTGCATTTTTTAAGCAACCAAGGGCTATTGATGGTCTTTATACGGTTAAAGAGATAAAGAATTTTATGTATGATTTATCCGCAGAAGAAATTGTTGCTAAATTGATGTATAAAAATGCACTGCGTTTTCTCGAAGATCATTTTCCAAATCCATAACAATATCTAATACTATACCATGAACAAACAAAATAGAAGAGATTTCCTACATTTTTTGGGTAGAAGTGGTCTCAGCCTAGGTTTGGGAGGACTTCTAGTGGGTCTAGATGCTTGTGAAAGCCCTAATAATAAGCCACCTAAGTATCAGAAAATCCAACAGTTTCCATTATCCCCTATCGAACACAGTCTGCTAGATGAGGTGGTACTGGCCGATGGATTGCATTATGAAGTGCTGTTGCGATGGGGCGATGATATATCTGATACCGATAGCTTTGGTTATAATAATGATTATACAGCATTTATACCCTTTGACAAAGAAGACCCAAGTGACGGCATGCTTTGGGTCAACCACGAATACCTCAATGAATTGTTTGTAAGTGGTTTTGATGGTGACGACCGGAGTAACAAAACAAAATCAATGGTGGATACCGAAATGTATTCCGTAGGCGGTAGCTTGGTCCGTATTAAGCAACAAAAAGACGGGCGCTGGCAAGTGGTACCTAACGACCCTCACAATCGTCGATTAACCGCACAAACAGCAATACCTTTCGAATGGGATGAACCGATTGCCGGTAGTCATACAGCAATGGGCACTTTTGCAAATTGTTCAGGTGGTGTAACGCCCTGGGGGACCATCCTCACCTGCGAAGAAAATTATGAGATGTTTTATGGTGAAACGGATAAAAGCGACCCTCTACATCCTCAAAGAGTACCCTATGAGTACCTGGATTACGGGTGGTGGCGTCACTACGACAACCCCCCTGAACATTATGGATGGGTGGTAGAAGTAAACCCAATAACAGGGGCTGCCAAAAAACTAGTCGCCCTTGGCCGTTGTTCCCACGAATGTGCTACCGTCCACGAAGCTTCGGATGGCCGTTTGGTCGTGTATACAGGAGACGATGCTAACGACGAATGTCTGTATAAATTTATCAGTCAAAAACCTGGTAGCTTGAAAGAGGGCAAACTCTATGTAGCCAATGTGGAAAAAGGGAGATGGATATCTTTGGATTTTGACGAACAGCCAATTTTACAAAGCCATTTCAAAAATCAAACTGAGGTGCTAATTTATCTTAGAGAAGCGGCTAAATTAGTAGGTGGCAGTCCGCTTAATCGACCTGAAGATATTGAAATTGATCCATTGAATGGTCAGGTATTGGTTTCGTTGACCAATAATAAGCCAAAAGGCGATTATTTGGGTGAAATACTAAAAATTGAAGAAGCAGATAAGGTCAACAAAACCTCCTTAAGCTTTAAGGCCTCTACCTTTTTGGCCGGTGGCCCCGAAACAGGATTTGCTTGTCCGGACAACATGGCCTTTGACCCAAGTGGCAACCTGTGGTTTACCTCAGATATTTCGGGTAGTTCTATCAACAAAGCGCCTTACGAACCCTATGGAAATAATGGATTATTTATGGTCCCGAATTGGGGAAATAATAAAGGAAAGGTGTTGCAAATTGCCGCAGCACCTGTTGATGCTGAATTTACAGGCCCATTCTTTTCGCCCAATGGGGATACTTTATTCTTGAGTGTGCAGCATCCGGGAGAAAGAAGTAGTTCTATCGAATCACTGACTAGTAATTGGCCGGATGGAGGCAATGATATTCCTAAACCTTCCGTGATTTGTGTACGGGGCCAAGCCCTACAAGATTTGATGGATAATAATGGATAACCACTGGCTATTTCCTTTTTTTGTACGTATTTTATACTTTGGGGGGCTTTTGAGCCTTGGCTTAGTGGATGCCCAAATTATCAACGCACAAGCATCCGCTAAACCGAAACCTGTTCAGGCTGGTTATCAATTTAGGATACAATACAATTTGTACAATCGTTTTTCGCACAGACCTAAGCTACAAAAAGCAAGCGTTTCATCGGGGCAAGCGCTCAATGTAGTTCCCGGAATCGGCGGAGGATTTTGGTTGTCCCAACCTTATAAATGGTGGCTATCAGTTCATGCTAACATAGAGTACAGCCCTTTAGCATTAGACTTCGAACAAAAAATTGGACTTGGAACATTGAATATCCCTGTAGGAATTGAATGTAAACTTCCCCTAACTAGACAAAAAAGCCTTTGGACCTTTATGCATTTTGGCTTTGGTACTGAATTGTTTTACAGCGCTATCTATCAAAAAAATGCCTTCAATAATTTGCATCAATCGCTGTATGCAGAGCTAGGGATTCATCTTGCTGCGGTAGGCCTTATCAAAAAACAGAAAAAAGACTTGTCATTTTATTTTCGATATGGTATTGGTTGGGAGGGAGAAAGAAGCTTGAATATTGGATTGCGCCTACAATTTTGGCATTGGTTTAAACAAAGGTAAAAGGCCATTAAATGGTTGTAGTACCTAGAGCAAATGAATGAAAATTTGAGTGTTTTTGACACCAAGCTTTAGGTATAAATCTAGGATAAAGCTACAAAAATAATTTCGCTGATACTTAAATAGTATCAGCGGCATTATAGTCTTCTTAGATTGCTTCAATTAGGTAGAACTCGGTTGTCTTAATACCACCGTATCATCAAAAACATCTACAATAGTCGTTTGATTGGGCTTTAGCTCATCGAGCAACAAAGCATCTGATAATCTATTAAGTATCCGTCTTTGAATAACTCTTTTGAGTGGACGGGCACCAAATTCTGGATGAAACCCCGCTTCGGCTAACCAATCCAAGGCATGTTTACTAAACGCTACATCAATAGCATAATCATCTTTCATCAAAAGCACTAATTCATTTAATTGCAATTGCGTTATACGTCGAATATCCTTTCGAGATAAAGGCTGAAACATCAACACTTCATCGATTCTATTAAGAAATTCAGGGCGTACAGATTGCTTTAATAAATCAAAAACCATTTGTTCGGTTTGCTTAAGAATTGCCGAACGATTCGTACTTCTTATTTGCTCAAGATTGTCTTGAATGATCGACGAACCAATGTTTGAGGTCATAATGATGATCGTGTTTTTAAAATTCACAACACGTCCTTTATTGTCGGTTAAACGACCATCGTCAATTAGCTGCAACAAGGTATTGAAAACATCCGGATGTGCTTTTTCAATCTCATCCAATAATACCACTGAATAGGGTTTGCGACGAACCGCTTCTGTTAGTTGCCCCCCTTCTTCATAGCCTACATAGCCCGGAGGGGCACCGATTAAGCGACTTACAGACTGACGTTCTTGATATTCACTCATATCAATACGAGTCATTAGATTTTCATCATCAAACAAATAGGACGCTAAAGCTTTAGCAAGTTCTGTTTTGCCAACGCCGGTTGTTCCCAAAAACAAAAAAGACCCTACCGGACGGTTTTTGTTAGACAAACCTGTACGGCTTCGGCGGATAGCATAAGCTACCGACTCTATAGCCTGCTGTTGACCAATTACGCGTTGCTGCAATTCTTTTTCAAGGTCAATCAACTTTTGCTTTTCAGTTTGTAACATTCGGCTAAGTGGTATGCCTGTCCATTTGGCAACGATAGCGGCTATATCTTCGGCATCAACTTCTTCTTTGACCAAGAGGTTGCCTTTGCTGTGCATCGCTTGCATTTCTTGCTGCAGCTTTTCAAGTCTTTGAGTCAATTCTGGGATTCGACCATATCGAATTTCGGCAGCCTTTTCAAAATCAGAAGCCCGTTCGGCACGACTCCCCTCTAATTTGAGTTGTTCGATCGCTTCTTTGGCTTTCTGCACCCCCAAAACAACAGATTTTTCAGACTCCCACTGTATTTTTATTTGTTGGCGTTGTTCCTCATAATTAGCTAATTGCTGGTTAATCAACGACAATTTGGAAGATTCATTTTCGCGTTTCATAGCTTCTCGTTCAATTTCGTGTTGGCGAATTTTGCGTTCTATCTCATCGAGTTCCGCAGGTATAGAATTCATCTCTAAACGCAAGCGAGCCGCCGCCTCATCAATCAAATCAATAGCCTTATCTGGCAAAAACCGATCGCTAATGTAGCGACTAGACAATTGTACCGCTGCCACCACTGCCGCATCGGTAATATTAATCTTGTGATAGTTTTCATAACGGTCTTTCAAGCCTCTTAAAATAGAAATAGCATCTTCTTGTTGCGGTTCGTCGACCAAAACCATCTGAAAACGACGTTCCAAAGCTTTATCTTTTTCGAAATACTTCTGGTATTCGTCTAATGTAGTTGCGCCAATTGCTCTTAAATCTCCCCTCGCCAAGGCGGGCTTTAGTATATTGGCTGCATCCATCGCTCCTTGCGACTTACCCGCGCCTACTAAGGTGTGTATTTCATCGATAAATAAGAAAATATTCCCCTCGGCAAGGGTCACTTCTTGAACGACCGCTTTCAGCCTTTCTTCAAATTCCCCCTGATACTTTGCACCGGCAATTAATGCGGCAATATCTAAGGCATATATTTCTTTGCTGTGTAAGTCTTCGGGCACATCTCCCTCGACAATTCGATGCGCTAAGCCTTCAATAATTGCTGTTTTGCCCACGCCAGGTTGCCCCACTAATATAGGGTTATTTTTGGTTC
>CAJQQM010000087.1 GCA_905480485.1 uncultured Aureispira sp. | reverse complement strand
GGCTTTGCGCTTAATGAAAGCTAAAGATTTTGAAAATTTAGCCAATGATGTTCTTTCAACAGTAGTTCTTGAAGACGTAGAGAAAGCCTTTGGAGTATCAAATACCAAAAATGTATTTATTCCTGTCGATAATGCAGCACTCAAAGAAGCCCTCAAAGAATTGCATGAGATGATTGGCCTAGACGAAGTAAAAAGAGATGTGGATGAAATGGCCAAGTTGGTTAAGTATTACACTGAAATCGGGCGAGATGTCAAAAAGGCATTTTCTATGCACACCGTATTTACAGGCAATCCAGGGACCGGTAAAACAACTGTCGCTCGTATTCTTGTCAAAATCTACAAAGCATTAGGAATTTTGGAAAGGGGGCATTTAGTTGAATGTGACAGAAAAAACTTAGTAGCTGGCTACACTGGACAAACGGCAATCAAAACCTCAGAAATGATTGATAAGGCCCTTGGAGGTGGTTTATTTATTGATGAAGCATACTCGTTAACTCAAGGTGGGCAAGGGGATTTTGGACGAGAAGCTGTTGACACCCTACTCAAACGAATGGAGGATGAACGTGGAGAATTTATTGTTATTGCTGCAGGGTATCCCAATGAAATGCGACAATTTCTTGAAATTAATCCTGGTTTACTTTCGCGCTTTGATCGCACACTTAATTTCCCCGATTACGATGCAAAGGAATTGATGGAAATTGCTGAAGTAATGTTTGATGCTGAAAATTTATTTTTAGATATTGATTCTAAGGCGCATCTCAACAAATACATACATCGTATGCTAGAACACAAACATAAGTATTTTGGCAATGCACGTTCGGTTAGAAAGGTTGTTAAAGAAATTGCTCGTAGGCAAAATTTACGTCTAGCGGAAATGCCTGCCAACAAACGGACCGCTGATTTAATGCGCTTAATTACCTTAGGAGATTTTAAAGATTTTAAATTAATAGAACAAGGTGAAAATGAGGAGTTGCCCAGAAAAGGCATTGGCTTCAGATAACACCAATACAGCGCCAAATTTTAAGAGCATATTATTAATTCAAAGTGGGCCTTTTTTAGGTCGACTAAGCGGGCAGTATTTTTACACACTCTTAATTTCTCCAATTTGCTACAGGCATATATGTCTTTCGGCAAAGATACTAGCTGTTGGTTATAGCTAATATTTAAACTTTCTAAGTCTGTCAACAAACTCAATTGAATGGGTAGTGTTCTAATCTGAGTGTTTTTAATACTAAGACTTTTGAGCTTACTTAATTGTTCTATACTTTTTCCAACAACAGTCAAGGATGTACAGTTTATTTCCAAAATTACAAGGGCGGGCATAAAGTCGAAACGATCGGGCAATGCTTCAAGAGTTGAATTGTGATACTCCAAGGCAATTACTTCTTTTAGAACATAGCAAAGTTGGCCCAAGGGCAGTTTATCAAATTGAATAGGGGCCTGAATGTTATTTGCATAAAACAACAAATCTTTAAGTTCCCTTTCGATGGGCCAAAGATTCAATTTGTTGGAAAGACTCAATTGATAAGCCAATTCAATCGAACTGCGGGAACCGGTTTTTAATAAGTTGACGATTTTTTCGAGCATCAATAGAACTTTTAGTATAATTGTGCCTCAGATGAAATGATCTAAGGATATAGACGATAATTGATTCCAACTAACATACAAAAAATATACACAATGACTTCTAAAAAACGAATTTTATCAGCAATCCAACCTACTGGAGATATGCATTTTGGTAATTATTTTGGAGCTGTTCAAAATTGGGTTCGCTTGCAAGAACAATACGATTGTGTATACGGTGTCGTTGATTATCACGCCATGAGTATGCCTTACAATCCCAAAAAATTGAGAGAAAATACCTGGAGTATTTTATTCAACCTTATAGCTGTAGGCGTCGACGTTGATAATTTGTTTATTCAATCGTTAGTACCTGAACATGCAGAACTAAGTTGGATATTCAATTGTTTTTGTTCCTATGGGCAGCTGTCACGGATGACGCAATTCAAAGACAAAAGTCAGCAGTCAAAAGAAAAAGCTACCGATGCGTTTATTTCGGCAGGTCTTTTCGGGTATCCGGTTTTACAAGCAGCTGATATATTGATCTATCGGGCCGATTATGTACCCGTAGGCAAAGACCAAGAACAACATTTAGAGCTCACTAGGAATATTGCAGAAAGGTTCAACAAGCAAGTTGGTAAAGATTATTTCGTGCTACCCGAAACTTTATACACAGAAGTCCCAAAAGTAATGTCGACTGCCGACCCTGCTCGTAAAATGAGTAAAAGTGCCGGAGAAAAACATCACATTAACGTATTTGCAGACGAAGCAAGGATTCGTAAACAAATAAAATCAGCCGTTACGGATACTGGCCAAGCAACAGAAGGTATGAGTGCAGGGGTCGAAAATTTATTCTCGCTTTTAGGCGCATCTGGCAAAAAAGAAGCGTACGAGTATCTCCGCACTTGTTATCAAAATGGTACACTCAAATACTCAGAGTTGAAAGCAGAAGTAGCCGAAGGGCTTGTGGGTTTAAGTGCAGTGTTTAAAGATAGAAAAGCAGCTATTGAGCAAGATAAAAAGAATATTAAAAATCAAATTAAGGCCTCTTCAGCACAAATCAGAAAGCGTGCTCAAGAGACTGTCAAAGAAGTCAAAGAACTGACAGGGTTGGCTAATGTTCGATTTTAGCCTTTAATGCCTCATAAATTTATTATTTTTATTTCTATCCGGTTATTTTTTGCACGGCCCTTTACATTATTATTTAAAGCAACAGCCTGCATACTTCCTTTTCCCTTGGCGTCAAGCTGCTTGGGATTTACAGATTTTGCAATCAAATATTCTTTTAGTTTATCGGCCCTTGCTTTCGTAAAGGTCAGTCCTTTATTAGCATCTAAGTTATTGTCACAATGGCTCGAAATTTCTACCTTCAAATCAGGGTTTTCAATTAAAAATTGGGCTAAAGAATTTAGGGCTTCAGTCGATTCGCTTTTCAAAATAGCTTTACCCGCTTCAAATTTTACTTCTGATAAGACCATACGTTCTCCTTTCCTAAGTGAGCTGTTTGGATTAAAAGAAATTAGGTTGATCTCTTCAAAGACTTTTATGCTAACGTAATCTATAAATATATAACTACAGGCTTCTTTGCCTTTGTTTTCAAGAATAGATTGATTTAAATTTCCAAAGTTACCAATACATATAAATTTTTCTCCACCTTCTGCACGGTACAAAGCACTTATTTGTTGCCATTCGTATTGAACATCTATAGTGCTGCGGTCGTTGTTCATTAACTTGAGGGCTGCTAAGTCTATAAATCGTCTTTTTTCACTAACAGGCAATTCTTTGGCACCCAAAATAACACCTATTTCTTTGATAGCGGTAGTGCAAAATTGAATTGGCCTCCGAGCAAACATAGTTATTATGTATTGTTCGTCTTTTATAAGCTTTTCCTGCAATCGTCCTTGTATAAATTCTCCTTCGCGATCCATTTTCAAAATAGCCAAAACATTTTGATGTGCTGCAGGAGGCAAGCGCATCCCTTGCACAAACGATTTTGATTCTTTACTAAGGGCACAATTTGTATTGATATAGGCAGGTTTTCCGGCCACCCTCGACCAGTTATCAACTGAATCAATCCGTTCAGTTGTACCGTCACATGTAGCCCCATTTTCAAAAGAAGGATTGAGGACAAGGTTCTGAGCTTGAATTTCCGTCAAATTTAAAAGGAATATGAATACTATAACTACATTGGCAAACATGGATTATAAATTTTGATCAGAGTATAAGAATTAAATAGTAGCAGGATTAAGTATATATCACTAATCGAAATTAGTAGTTATTTATTGCATTAGTGGCTTGTGAATTAAATTTTTTTTGAAATAAAAATGTTTTGTAAATTAATTGAAAACAATATCCTTCTAAATTCTAGGCATATCTTGTAGTACAGATAAGGTAATTGACGTTATTTTATTTGATTGAAAAATCTATGCCAAAAGATTATTCTATCCAAATATCCTAAGTCCGTTTTTAAATTAAAAGTAATCGGACCGTTTATTGAAAAAAAAATAATTTTAATTGCTCAAAAATTTGTTAATCTAAAAAGCTGCCGTATCTTTGAATTCGCTTCACAAATGAAAAGCAACGAACAAAGGTTCGACAATAGCTGAGTGAAGCGATGAATTTGCAAGATGAAAAAATAAATTTAAAAAAAGTTTAAAAAAGTTTTGCGGATTAAAAAATAAGTAAGACATTTGCACTCGCCTTTAGTGATAAG
>CAJQQM010000086.1 GCA_905480485.1 uncultured Aureispira sp. | reverse complement strand
GATTAAATTTTCCATAACATATATTTTGGGGGGAAGCGAAAAGTAAAATGAACAGCAGCACAACAACTGCTATTCATTTGTGATAAAAGCCCTGACTAGTTGTTAGATGCTTTATTTTTTTTGATAGCTTCTAAACTTTCTTCTACCAATTTGCTTAATTTTTCTTCGAGGGCTGAAATACGCGCTTCCAACTCTTCTTGGTCTTCAGATTTTGAAGTTTTGAAACCTGCAAATGATGTGTCTATCATTTCTTTGAATTTAGTTTCAAATTCTCCAAAATATTCGAATAATGATTTAGACATTGAATCGGCAGACTCTCCGTCTACGTCTTCTTCTTGTTTGTTGTCGAAATACATTTCTACTTCGTCTTTGACTACTTTAGCAACACTTTTGCTGATAGCTACTACGTCTTTTACTGTTTCGGTGATTACATTCGTGATTTCCATTACGCTTGATTTTGATGGTTAAACAGGGATGATGCTGATTCGTCAGATCATCCCCTAATTGATTGTTGATGATTGTTGGTTTGAATTATAATTCGAAACAAATGTAAAACAAAAAAAACAGAAAGTCCAACCCAATTACCCTAATTTGAACAAAATTCAATGCATTAGTATATTTATATTATTTCATTAAAATAATTTGCTATAATTTTATTTTAAATTCAAAATTATAGATATATATTATATTAAAACTAAAGTCAAGTAAACGAGTTATAAATTTTACACAGCAGGTCGAAAATAATTTAAATTCACACAATCAATTATAAACGAACTTAGTATGTATTATTTTCAAATAGACGGTATTTTGTTTTGCCATCCTGCCCGATAGCCCATTTTATAATTAGCAACAGGCTGCCTAAACTGCTAAATTACACGACTGTTCTAATTTATGACTAGGGCGAAAACAAGCTAAAAATCTAACAAAAAAGCAAATGCTGTCGTTTAATCTACAAATCAGCTGAATTGAGTGCAAAAAAAAGCTCGAAGAAACCGCGACTTTATAAAGGCCTGTTCTTCGAGACAATACATAAGAGTTAGTTCGATTAATTAAAATCTACCGCCCTCTACTAATAGGGCTACATCAGCGACTTATTCGACAGATTTGCTTGGTGCTTTCCAAGCAAACTGATACGTAAAACCAACGGATAGTGCATAGAAATGTAGCCAATTTTTGGAATAGCCATCGGTTATTTCGCTCACATCATCGCTTTGACCCTGCGCGCCTCCCCCGAGGTATCGAAAGGTAAGATAGGCTTTGAGTGCCGGGGCTAGTTGAAAATTTTGACGGATACTCACATCTAAAATACTGCCAATGACATCGTTGTCGCTTCCGTTGAGGCCTCTTATTGGCGCATATATGCCATCGGCTTCGATTTCGGTAGAAATAAAAGGCGTGTAATGATAAGCCATTCTAAATTTAAGGGCGGGCACAAAGCCTACATCGCGCGAGGCCACTAACAAAGCACCGTCGGCCGACTCGAAGCGAATATCGGCATTTCGGATTTGAAGTGATAAGCCTCCGCCTAAGGATAATTTGTTGTTTTTGACAAAGTACCTTAAATAACTAAGGCGATAAAACGGAAATCCATAGTTGAGTTTGAGATTGGTCCCTGCGGCAAACAATACATTATCTATCTGAATAGACTGATTGAGGCGTACTTGTGTTTGCAACTTGAGTGGCTGATAAAGAAGCGTAAAAACATTGCGTCGGTGAAACTCAAACTCTAAGGACAAACGGGTGTTGAAAAACAAGTTGTCTTGCCCCCCGTCTTTAACATAATCAAAATAAGTAGGACTGTAATTGTTGTTGGGCAAACCGAACTGTATTTTGTGATCAAACACCCCCAAAAAACCTAATTCTATAGTTGCATTAAGTTTATATCCTTTTTCTTTCACGCGAGTTTTGGTTGATTTTTGTTTTTTGGGCTTTTTGTTGTCGGCTTGTTGAGAAAGAGCGGTTTGGAAAGATATAAATACGAGCAGGAGGAATGCGATACTTGATTTCATGCGTGCGATTTTAAGGTGTTGATTAAATATGCTATTGTAACAGACCGCAAGGCATATTGTTTTGAATCTATAATTATTTGATTCGATAGAAATATTTTGAATACAATGTCCCCTTATTTAATGCCAAAGTAGGTAAGATTAACACATCTTTCGTTTGACTTTTTGAATGTTATTTATTTCAGATATATCAAACTTGTGTTTTGATCCTTAGCCTGTGAATAATAAAGCATTACCCTTCATTACAAAAAATTATGTTTATATTTAGATTCCAATTTCAAAATTCTAGCCTCAACATTATGCAAGCTTACGCAACCGCTCTACTTTTTGCCATCCCCATTTTTTCTTTATTATCTATACTAGAAGCCCTTTATATCCGTTTTGTCAAAAATCTGCCCCTTAACCACATGGATATGATTGCGAGCTTGAGCTCGGGCATAACGAATGTGATTAAAGATTCGTTTCAATTGCTAATTTATTTGATCAGCTACCAACAACTAGTTGAACATATCGCCCTTTTTGATTTAAGTCAGTTATCTTACCCACTTTTGTTTGTTTTGGCATTTATTGCCCAAGATTTTGCTAGTTATTGGAATCATCGCCTCAACCACAAAGTGAATATTTTTTGGAATCGACACATTATTCACCACAGCAGCGAAGAATTCAATTTGCCTTGTGCCCTCCGTCAGCCCGTTTCGGTATTGTTTGGGTTTTTTGCCTTGTTTTTGATACCTGCTGCGTTGTTGGGTGTTCCTTATGAAATATTTGCCATTTTGGCACCGATTCATCTGTTCATGCAGTTTTGGTATCATACCGTACATATTCCTAAATTAGGATTTTTGGAATACCTACTTGTGACGCCCTCTCAACATCGAGTACATCATGCGATTAATCCCGAATATATAGACAAAAATTTATCGGCAATATTTTGTGTATGGGACCGTCTATTTGGTACCTTTCAGGAAGAACTAGACGAAGTTCCTTGTGTTTTTGGGGTACTCAAACCGGTACAAACCTGGAACCCTATTCATATCAATTTTCAACATAGCTGGCGCATTGCAAAGGACGCTTGGCGCTGTAGTAATTGGCTAGATAAATTGACGATTTGGTTTCGGCCTACAGGATGGCGCCCTAAAGACGTAGCCGAAAAATACCCGATTGAAGTAATTGACGATGTATATAGTTTTGACAAATACGATTTAAATCCTCCTTTTTCTCTGATTCTGTGGTCGTATATGCAGCTTGCTGTCAACGGTAGTTTGTTGCTTTTTCTGTTTTTTAATATAGGCGAAATTGCACAAAACCCTCTAGGCCTAGCCCTCTATGGTTTTTTGATTGTAATAGGTATATATGGCTACACCACGATTATGGATCATCGAAAATATGGTGTAGGAATTGAATGCCTACGCGCAGCAGTAGCGATTGCTTGGATATACAGTAGCGGTAATTGGTTTGGGCTGCATCAATATTGGTCGCTAGGCCCTGTTTTGGTGGCTACATACTATGGCATTACCCTAATTGGGACTTTCTATTTTGTTTCTGTGGTGATGAACAAGGCCCTTCCGAACAGAATTTTACCTTCAGGTAATGGATAGCTATTGCGTTGTTATCAGATGGGCATGGTTTCAAACAATAAGGTAGTTGAGTTAGCTGTTGTGATGCCCCGATTCAGCGGACGTCATTTTTGATTCCTTGTGAGACAAACCCAAGGCCGCAAACAGCTTTTTTTAAAGCTAGTGCGTTTTATGGTCTGCTTTAAGCGTCTCTTATAACAATGAACCCGCAGCTATTTGAACGACGGGTTCATTGGTTTTGGTTGCCTACTTTATACCTTTTGATAATTAGCCACTTTGTGGTATATTGTACATAATTCGAATATTGATTGGACCAATTAGTAAGACTCGATTTGGCAGTTTTTTGCCCCTCCACTGAACATCAACCTCTAGGGTACTTTGGCTTACAATACAACTATTGTGCTCGATATTCTTGACAACAATAGTATTTATTGTTGGTAATTGGAATCGTGTGTGTCGGTAATGTTTTTTGCTATAGTGTGCAGGTCGGTATTGAATCCTGTTGCATAATTGTTGGTACTTAAATCTACTTTATACAAACTATTGAGCCATACTAGGGTGCCTGCTTCGATGACAATTTGGCCCTGATGCCCTTTGGCATCGGTAAAAATAGCGCTCGACTTAGGACCAAACAAACTAATATTGTCGGACAAAGTACTATCTTGCTGCATAGCGGACAATTCGAGTGCTGCCCACCCTGTAGGAATGCTAAAAATGGTGGTATTGGGAAATTCAGCGCGCAATTGATCAATCATTTGCGTATGTACTATGTCGTTGACAAAATAGTGATAGAGGGTATTGATATCGCTGAAACCGTAGGCGGTGGCTATAGAGTCCCAATTGGCGGGGTAATCGACGGGTGGGATGGCAATAAATACCTTAATATCTGGATTGTTTTGCAGGGCGTAGTTTATCCAAGCGCGATGCCCTTCGATACGGTCGTTGTTGATGGTATCGTGCCCGGGTGTCATCCCAAAATAATCGAGACCACCTTGGTCGAGTGCAGCCTTGATAGCAAGATGTTCTGCACTTGTTGAATCGTTCCAAAAATTGATGGGTCGACCGTTATCGCCCCCACGTTTGATAACCGTACTACTGTGCGCGGTGAAGCCTGCATCGAATGCGACCGCGTCGAGTTGTTCGGCATATGGTTTGAAAAAACTGTTGCCAATGAGTAACATATTGTAGCCCGTGGTGGTATCGGGACTAGATGGTACATCCTCTTTGGAACAAGAAATGAAGGTCA
>CAJQQM010000085.1 GCA_905480485.1 uncultured Aureispira sp. | reverse complement strand
AACATCTTATTGATTATCAATAGAAAACGGCTTAAACGTTAGCCTTTTGCCTTCTAAGGCAGCTGTATAGCTGCTAATGACACACCTGACAGGCTATCCTATTATTGTATTGATTGATTAAGATCTGGCCTTAAAAGGCCTTTTTATGACCTTGTTGTTATTTTGAGCGTATAAGCACCTTTATTAGCTTCTTCGATGCCACAAACGGCAAAAATGACGTGTGTGTCAACGCTGCCGGCTTTCATCATGATGCGGTCAGGTTGTCCCATCGCTTGCATACTCGAAGTACAGCCCATTTTGCTAACCACCTCAACATAAGGCGGTATATCGTATTTGGAAGCGTCTATCATGTAACCATACAAACTCATATCGCCTCGGGTATTCATTTCGACCAACACCTTGGTGTTGGCAGGGACCTTAACAGCATACAATACATGGTGCCCACTAAAATAGGTTTTTTGGGCGGCAGTATAACAATGCAGGGCCGGACGTAGCCCAAAACGCATATCTATGTAGCGGCCTTCAGAGAGGCTTCCACTCAATGTTTTACTGTTGTTTAAGGCTACATCGAGCAGTTGTACATGGTTGGGAAATTGGGCTTGTATTGAAAGCGTAGTAAACAAGCAGCACAAAAATGTAGTTATAGTTTTCATTTATTAATTATTTAATTAAAATAATACCTTAATATACAAATTCATCCGCTAGCTGTTCTATTTTGAATCGACTAAGATTAAAACTAAAGGTAATGCGTTTATAAAACTCTTTACCAACAAATGACTTGACTTTATTTTCGATATTATCGGTACCAAAAAGCGGCAAGTAAACCCCTGCAGCACCGTCCCATATATCCAACATCAGACCGCCACTCACAAAAATTTCATCGGCCGGACTTGTAATCTGAACAGAAGGGGCCGTATTTTTATAGTATCCAATATCTAAGAAAGGTTTGAGTTTGAGGTATTTGGTTCGGAAGGGTAATTTAATTGGGATATCTGATTTTAGATTCATTGCAAAAATAAAGGTATTGCTTGAACCGTCGTCAATAACCGGTTCGATTGGAGTTTTGAAACCACCTTCACGCAAAGACACCTGTTGTGCCAAAGCATTGTCGTATTCTCTTCTGCCCATTATGTGTTCGTCGTAGTGATAATCGCCTCGATTATTAGAAACCAATAAAAGAGGCATTTCTCCAAAATCACGATCGGTATGAAAGGGAAAAACCCCAGCAAATAAACGAATATCAACCGCCCATAAAGCACTAAATTTAATTTTAAAATTGGCTTCTACACTTAGTTTTAAATAGTGTTCGCGGGCCGTGTTATCTTGGTAGTTGGCATATTCTAAAGTGGTTAAAACATCAATAGGGGCATTAGCTTGTTTGTTTTTGTACTGATATTGCAGACGATGCGTGCTACGCCAACTAATTTCTTTTCCTAAATATTCATAATAAGAAAACAAACCATTGTTGACCCTCGATTCGATACCTCTTTCTTCGAGTATCAACGAATGCTGAAATCGTATCGAATGACTTTCGGTACTAAGAGCAGATTTTTGAGCTAATTTAAGCTCTAAATAGGGCGTAATTTTATAGAAGCGGTCGGCAAACTCATAAGGACGTGTAGTATCAAATCGTTTTAATCGTTTGTGAAATGTCTTAAAGTCAATACCCGGGGTTAGGCGATGTCTTTTTATAAATTTATGATACTTAAATTCGGCCATACCTACAGGTTGAAGACTAAAAGTGCTAAAAAAAGGCATAAGGGTATAATTCCATTTTTTTTGTGGAATAGGGACCGAATACATCGCCCCTCCAATCATCAGGCCGTCGTATAAATTGAACGCCAACAAAGGTAGTAAGTTGATTCTAGGTTTTTCTGGATGTCTAAAATCAGCTAAAAATCGAAATTTTAGCGGTTCCCCTTTCTTAAAAAGACCTTTCGTTCGAATACGGTTGTCGTTGCGATTAATTTCAGGCATATTTTGAGGGGCGTCAATCCTAAATTCAGCTGTTTGAACATCACCAATCAATATAGATGTATCTAAACCAACACGAATAGGTTCTATCCATTTGGTTTCGGTTTGTTCACCAGATGCATCGATAGCTGACAAAGTAAAAGGCGCTTTTATTTGTCCATTATTTTGAATATCAATGCGTGCCTTACCGTGCTTTTGACAACAAGAATAGCCTTTAATTTTAAAATCAAGTTGTTGATTCGTTTTTATAATAGCATCAAAAAACCAGCTTATATCTTTTGTACTTTCTGCTTCAAAGACAGCTTGAACATCTTTAGGAGAAGGATGTTTAAATTTCCATTTTTGATAATAGATTTTTAAAATCCGGTCCATTTCTTCTGTTCCAATATATTGTTCTAGGTAACGAAAGGAGAGGGTTGGTTTGGCGTATCCACAAATATAATAGTTGATGGAAGAGAGCGAATCAGAAGGTGTTTCGATGGCTTGGTCTTGCTGTTTTTTGGCTTGATACAAATAGGCTAAATACTCAGTATTGGTGTTGTATTGATAATACTTTGTCATGTAGCGTGCATCTAAATAGGTATTCCAGCCTTCATCCATCCAAGGATGTTGCCGTTCGTTCGAACCTAAGATGCCATAAAACCAGTTGTGCCCGATTTCGTGGGTAATAACATTGTCCAAACCTGCCTTGTACCCTGCACGTCCGATGACCGTTACCATAGGATATTCCATATCGCAACCCTTATAATCACCTTGTACTACACTGACAGTAGGGTAGGGATATTCTCCGACAATATTTGAATAATATTGAATCGCTCGTTTGTTGTATTTCAAAGCATCTTTCCATACATCAGCCTCCAGTTTGGTAAACATAATATAACTATCAATTTTTCGACCAGAGGGAAGGGTAATTTTATTCTTTTTTACCCAGTAGCGTTTGTCGGCAAACCAGGCAAAATCATGAACATTTTGAGCCGTGTATCGAATGGTTTTATAGTTGGCGGAAGAACGGGGAAATGTATCTTTGTCAAATACAATATCGTCGTATTTCAAATAACTGCTTGCCCTTATTTTATCCTCCAAAAACGTATGTTCACTTGGCGTTTGAAGCTGACCTGTGGCAGCGACAACATAATTGGATGGCAGACTTATAGAGACATCATAATTACCAAATTCTGAATAAAATTCACCTTGATCTAAATAAGACATTGGATGCCAGCCATTTTGATCGTATACCGCAGGTTTGGGATACCATTGACAAAGCATATAGGCCTGTGAGACATGTGCTAAGCGCGAAAAGTTGTCGGGTATTTTGACCGTAAAAGGGGTTTCGATGCGTACTGAATCGCCAGGTAATAAAACAGTAGGCAATTGAAGCTTGGCCACATCAGGCTGTAAAAAATCCTCTAGGTAACTTATTGGCTGACCATCTGCCATAAAGGCTAAATTATTTATGTAGCCTCGATCCTTTTTTTTACTAAAGTGAAAATCTAATCTACCTTGTTGCAATAATTGTTTGGCAAAAGCGGTTTGTTGATGTTTGTAGGCATTAGGCCATAAGTGGAAATAAATAAATGACAATGTGTCAGATGAGTTATTGTGATAATTTATAGAAATATTTCCTTTAAGTGTGTGCAATTCGTCATCTAGTTCTACAGCTATTTTGTAGTCGACTTTTTGTTGGAAATAAGTACTATCCTGTGCACGTATATGCTTGAATTTCAATATCAAAACCACGGTAATTATAAGCAATAGATATTGTTTTTTCATGCGTTTATACTGTTTTAAAATGGTCAAGTAGCATTAGCTTTAACAACAATTTACAACTTTTAAAGTTTTGATAAAAATAAATAGAAAGGAACTAATGGTATAGCTTTTGAAATTGATATAACAAAATACTACAGTTTTGTATTGTACCATACAACTAAAAGAAAGATTACTAATTAAGAAGCCTATAAGTAGTTACTTTTAAGCCTCAGTATACAAATAGTTTGGATAGAACCTTGACTATTGTTTATTTTATTTGTATATTACTTTAAGCGGATTAATTAATAAATTGTAGTATTTATTTGTAAACCCAAACAACTTGTAGATGGAAGCACATGACTTTAATGGCGAACATCAACCCGATTTGAAATTATTGGTAAAACGCTACGAAGGTATGCTGCAGGATGGTGGCATTTCCTTTCTTGAAGCCGACAGCTTTTTGATGCTTATCGACTATTACGAAGAGGTCGACAATAACAAATTGGCCCTAAATACCTTGGTTCATGCCCTTGAACAACATCCCTTTTCAACCTCTCTTTATGTACGCAAGGCGCAGCTTCTCTGTGAAGAAGCTTATTATCAGCAAGCCCTCAAAGCTTTAGATCTTGCTATTGTATACAGTCCTTCAGAACTCGATATCTATTTGACAAAGGCAGATATTTTTCTGAGAACCTTGGAATACAACAAAGCCCTTGATATCTTATCCTTGGCTAAAGACTTTGCTAGAGGTGTTGACTTGGCAGATATTTATATTTTGGAATCGACTATTTACGAAACTAAAAAAGAGTATACAAAAGCGATCAAAAGCCTTAAGTTGGCACTCAAACACGACCCGAACAGTGATATTGCACTCAATCGAATTTGGTGCGTCTTTGACCTCTCCTTTGAGTACTCTAAATCTATCGATTATCATTGCAAATTTATTGATAAATATCCTTATTCATATTGGGCATGGTTTAATTTGGGTATGTCCTATTCAAATGTAGGAATGCTTGAAAAAGCAGCAGAAGCATTTGATTATGCTATTGTTATCAATGAGAATTTTGAACCTGCCTATCATTATTATATCGATGTTCTGATTGGCTTAGAGTCGTTCGATTTGGCCTTACGATATCTCGATGAATACACTCAAATTTTTGAAGCAGATGCTCAGATATGGTATCAAAAAGGGCAATGCTACGAGTTTAAACAGCAATTTAAAAACGCTATAAGCTTTTATGCTAAGGCTTTGGAGACAGATAATATAAATGGCAGGGTTTATCATAGTATTGGTAATTGCTATATGATGCAGCATATTTGGGATTTAGCCAAAGAGGCTTATTTGCAAGCTTACCAAGTAAATAATTTTAATGAAGATTATTGCCTGTCATTGGCCGATACTTATGATGTTTTGGAAGATTCGGATAAGGCACACGAATTTTATCACAAGGCTATCGCAATTGCTCCAAAAGACCTCAATATCTGGATTCACTACGTTGAATTTTTGATGGACGAAGAAAACTATTCACTCGCCCTAGAAATACTCGAAGAAGCACAGGCACACATATCGGATGTAATACTCGATTATGCCGTTGCCGCTGTATTACTAGAATCTGGTCAACGTCAAGAAGGGTTTGTTTTGCTAGGTAAAGCACTTACTGTAGACTATGAGGCACACAAGCATTTTTATCAAATTGCGCCAACCCTCAAAGAAGATTCCGCTATACAATCGTTAATTTTACATTATCAATAATCAATTAGGGTAGGGTAGATAACATTGCTGCATAATCACCGTTATCCCCTGTACTGTGCCATGTATCCGTTGAACAAGCATAGTCTGTGGCGCGTTGGTTAATTTCCGCGATAGAGGTTTGCAAGGGCCCTTGAACACCCCAAGTTGGATTCTGTGGGTTCAACGCTCCTAAATAAAGCGCCGCCGCATTACAAGCATATTTGCATATTCTCATAAAGTCAACCGACAACTGATTGGCTACGGCAACTTGTTCTTTCGTAAAATATACTTGTTGCATGTTGGATAGTACATCGTTCATTGTTGCTGATGAAGCCGTTTGATTAGCCACTTGCATGAGAGTTTCAGTACCATAAAGTGCTGTCAAGCTTGCGGTTATTTGTCGCTGATCGCAATGTGCTATTAATTGAGCTAGCATCCCTGCTAATTGGTCGGACTCACTAAGATACTTCAACAACCCTGTATAGATGTAAATATATCCTCCCGGATTGCAAAATGCATTCACCAAAGAATCGTTTTGCAGTATCCTTAATTCCCATTCATATCGATCCCGATAATTCAATTGTGGAGCTATTAAAATTTCATCGCGCATTGCATACAAATAAATATAGGCATCAGAATAGAGCGATTCATTCAGAATTGTAAATTCGGCCGTTCTATTTTGAATTTCATTATCCAAATTTTGTCCAAATTCGATATCCTGTTGCACACTAAAAAGATTAGTTTCTGTACTGCATGACATGCATGTAAATATAAAAAAAGCGAGGCTGTACAGACCAAATATTGACGTTTTCATAATTAGTTTTTTATTTAAATACCTAAATAAAGATATAAAAAGCACTTAACTATATTAATATTATTATATTTAATAAGTCACCCACACTAAATTTTATTAATATAATTTTATAATATGAAACTACACTTAGTATGCATAATTTCAATTTATCATATATAATTGTATAATTCCTAAACGCTTTTTATCTTTTTTTTTTAACAAAAAATAAACTATTATGAATTTACATATGCGCAAAAAAAGCTACCCAATCGGATTTTTTCTATTCCTGTGCTTTTCTTTATCTTTTGTTTGTTCTGTACAAGTAACTGTCCCTCCTGTTGAGAAAAATACA
>CAJQQM010000084.1 GCA_905480485.1 uncultured Aureispira sp. | reverse complement strand
ATAAATTTAGATTTATGTGTTGAGTTTAATGGCTTAGAAGGCAACCCTGACTGGTTCGCTTTGACATTTGTTGGCGGTACTTTTACTTCTATAGTTTCCGGAACGCCGACCACTATCTCAACATCTTCGGGAGATAATTACAATGCAGCCCTTTTTTCTGGCAACACGCAAGTACGCTGGACGACAGGGGCTATATTTTTATCGCATTCTTCTAGTACGCTATGTACCAACATAACGATTGTTTTGAACGGCTTGCCTACTACAGTCGATGTAAATTACCATGATACTTTTGGGCCTTCTTGTAACGAAACTCTAAACATACCTCAGTTCTGTGGTATTTCTGCTCTTTCTGCCGGTACGCAAACGCCTTGTGTAAATGCTACCAATACCTATACTCAAGAAGTAACACTTACATATTCCAATGAGCCTGCTTCAGGTACTATAGATGTAAACGGACAATCATTTGCAATTACCTCTAGTCCACAAACAGTACTACTTACAAATCTTGCAGCCGACGGAAATGCTGTAAATGTAACAGCCGTTTTCTCTGCGGATGCTTCTTGTACCCTCACTTCAAATGCCCTTTTTACCGCTCCTTCGCCTTGTAATATCTTAGGATGTACGCCTGATAACGGTACTTGGGATTAATTTAGCATGTTTTTTTACCTTTTAACTCATTAAAAAACATGTAAGTTTATGAAATTATTAATTTACTTTTTTGTGTTGCACTTTGTGTTTGGCTATTGTGTCAACACCTCGGCACAATGTACCCTTACGGCGACTTCATCGTCTAATAATAGTGCCTATTCTCAGGTCTACATATTAGTAGATGCTTCCGGAAATATCGTGGCAGAAAACACAACGGGCAACTTTGCGAATGTTGCTTCAGGATCTTACACAATTCATGCACTAAACTACGACCCTTTTAATGCGCCGGTTCCCTTGCCAAGTGTATTGATTGGGCAACCTTTAAATTTGGTTGGTTCTGTGGTGAATGGTTGTTATAATGCCGATTTATTAACTGATTTCGTCAATCGCTCGTGTGGTAGTTGTCAACAAAGTTCAACGGTTTGTGAAACCGACCCTGTTGTGGCGACTTCCTCAGGTAACAATGCTACTTACACTCAATTATACGTATTGGTTAATGCTGCTACAAGTTTGGTGGTAGCTACCAATACAACGGGTAATTTTACCGGATTGGTCACTGCTGGAAATTCATATCGGATTTATGCTTTAAATTACAATCCTATAGATGCGCCGGCTCCCTTGCCGACGGTAGGTCAAGATGTAAATTTGGTAGGTTCCACCAATCTTGGTTGTTTCAATGCCGACTTTTTTACAGATTATGTCTGTTTCAATATTACATCGTGCGCTACTTCTTGTGTGCAAAATAATGATGTTTGTGAAAATACAAGCATAAGTGTTTCTTCTTCAGGCAACAATTCGACCTATGTTCAAGTTTATGTACTCGCCGACGATTTGGGTAATTTTATTGCTCAAAATACAAGCGGCAACTTTTCCACAGTGGGCTTTCCTGTTGGGAATACCTATCACGTTCATGCCCTAAATTACGACCCCTCTAATCCTCCTGCACCGCTTCCTGCTGCATTGTCGGTAGGCGCAGCACTTTCAAGTATTTCAGGAGGCTGTTTTAATACTGATTTTTTGAGTGATTATGTGTGCTACACGATCATTGCTTGTCCTCCGGCTTGTTTTCAGCAGCGTAATGTCTGCGAAGATGAAGCTATAATTGTAAACTCATCGGGTTCCATGCCTGGATATATTCAGGTGTATGTTTTAGCCGATGATTTGGGTAATTTTATTGCACAAAATTCAACTGGAGTATTTGCAACAACTTCCTTAACGGTAGGAAATACCTACCACGTACATGCGCTCAATTATGATCCACTGAATCCTCCGGCCCCACTGCCGGTTGCATTAGCGGTCGGTGCCCCCTTGTCAAGTATTACGGGAGGTTGTTATAATGCCGATTTTCTAAGTGATTACTTATGTTATACGATAGGTTGTCCTTGTGATGCTAAGTTGGTGCAATATGCGCCCAATCAATCTATACCTGGAATCGCAGGTTCGGTTGCTTACACCGTAGCCAACGCATATTGCGACGATGTTTCGGGATGGCGTTATTATTATGATCCGACCAATCCGAATGACCTATTGTTTGCCATTCAACACAAGCCTGTTGGTGGAAATACCAACGATTTTACAGCTAGAGTAACCTTAGGAGTCAACGATTATTCTACCACAACGGGTTATGACGAACCTGTTGGCGGTCAAGATTTAGCAGGATTCAATGCGCAATTTGCGATGGGGCGCTATTGGGATGTAGATGTGTTGTCGGGTTCTTTGAACGGTAATGTAAATATTCGTTTTTATTACAAAGAAGCTGAATACAATACAACTGCGGCAGCAGCTACAAACTGGCGACAAACCTATGAACCTGCCGCACAAGTGGCAGGCTACGACGGGCTCTCATTATTGGCTCCATTTTGGTTCAAGACCAACGATGCTACTGCCTATGATCCAATACCCGATGTACAACCAACTACCATAAATAGCGGGAATGTTCAACAGTTAGCACCCGACTTTATTGGTACGAATGCTGCGGTTATTACGAACAACAAAAATTACGTTCAGTTCAATAATCAAATCGCAAGTTTTTCGGGGGGTACAGTTGCTTTTAGAGTCGTTCCAGATCCTATTATCTTAGCATCCGGTTTGCTAGAGTTTGATGGGCACAAGCAAGGAGATGATAATTTTTTGCATTGGTCTTTTGAAACGGAAACGGCTATTGATTATTTTGTGTTAGAGCGTTCTGCCGACGGTATAAATTCAGAGGAATTAATATCTTACAACAGTAGCGGTGGGCTTCATTATGCTTTTGTTGACAACGATCCTTTATCATTATCTTATTACCGACTCAAGATAGTCAACAATGATGGTTCATTTGATTATTCTAATTGGGTAGTACTCGATAGAACATTAGATCAGAATGATTTTAGGGTCTATCCAAACCCAACGGAGGGGGGCTTAACCCTTGATTTTGTTTCGGCAGCAGCGCAACCTATCAATATTGTAATAAGCGATGTTTTAGGACGTACTGTATTGCAGCGTAGCCTAGAACTATCGGCAGGGCAAAACAAAACCCATTTTGATATATCCGAACTATCTTCTGCTGTATACGTGCTTACTATCGGGCAGGGTGCACAGAAAATCGTTCGAAAAATAACGAAATTGTAGAAGGTCCAAACACAAATTAAAAAGGCGCAATTAGTTTCTTGACTATTGTGCCTTTTTTTGTTTCTATTCTAAACATTAATAAAGGGAGATGGTTTAATAGTTAGATATACTGTACTACCTTTTTAGGTCAAATCTAATTTTATGCCGAATCAACCAAAGAATGAAGCCCTTTTCCGCTTGCCGATAGAAAAAATATTACTTTTTCTTCTTTTATTTAGCTTATCAATTCTTTTTATTGCATTTGCTATTGGTTATGTTTTTACACGCAATCAAAATGGTGCTAATGGCGTCTACTTACCTCCTTTGTTTATTATCAATTCCATCTTATTATTTATCAGTAGTCTAACCATCAATAAAGCAAATCGTGCCTATCGAGAAGACGACACGCCGGCCTACCAAAAAGCCCTTTCTATTACGATGGGCTTGACGATTGTTTTTATGGGGGCACAAGTCATAGCATGGTTGTATTACAAAGACACTTTATTTGGAGAAGATATTGGCAACGGTGTTAATTACCTTTATGCTATTTCTGGTTTGCACTTTGCACACATCCTTGGAGGTTTGCCTTTCTTGGCAATTTTTTTGTACAATGCCTACAACAAAATGCGAGAACCAATGACCGTTTTGCTGTATTTTTCTGACCCTATCAAACGAATGCGATTGCAGCTGCTAACCATTTACTGGCATTTTTTAGACGGACTTTGGCTTTTCCTGGTTGCTTTTTTTCTTCTCAATATGTTGTTATAAACAAGATAACTCGATTCGTTTACACTTAATCAAAAAATTTTGTTAATACTAATCTGACTTGTTTCCAAATCAGAAAAATTCACTATATTAATAAACTATTGCAAGTATCCCGTACTGAAGAATTTGTTAGGTAGCCTTTGCTACAG
This sequence comes from uncultured Aureispira sp., assembly GCA_905480485.1. Taxonomy (GTDB): domain Bacteria; phylum Bacteroidota; class Bacteroidia; order Chitinophagales; family Saprospiraceae; genus Aureispira. The sequence continues at coordinate 33,853 of CAJQQM010000084.1, read as the reverse complement.
CTTTGGGAGGTGTTAACGAATGTTTTTACAATCACCTTATCAAGGCAATGTTTCGGTTAAAGCCCTTGTTGTTTAGTCTAATTCATCGGGAACGGTACTATAGTTTATATCCAAATTAAGTCAATTATCAAAATACAAATGTCATGTCAAGAATTCTTGATCCCAATTTTGTGAAATATAAGTTCAGAGACCTCAAAGTATATGCTTCTACCGAATGGCTCGCGGATAACAAAAAGAAATACCGTCAGGTATTCGACCGGCACGAAGCCACCTATATTTATGCAGAACTTTCATTTTACAACAAGTTGTTTGATGACGAAGATTGGAATGTGCAAATCAATATTAAATGTTATTCTCTCAAGAAAGGTAGAAAAGAGTTGTGCGACCTCAATTTTGACAGAAAAGTCAGTAAGTACGACAACATAGTATACATTCGCGAAGGCTGGGGCAACAAAAAAGCTGGTGCTTTCTGGAAGAAAGGCACCTACTACTGGGAGGTCTATGTAGATGGAGAAAAAGTTGCCACCAAGTATTTTTATATAGAAGAAAGTGCCGAAAAATATTTAGACCCAAGTGCCTATATAGGTATCAAGTCGCTCAAACTATACGAAGGGCCCTATGATGATGTAAAAAAAGACGAACGTATTTATTTCAAAACATTTTCGAAAGAGGAAACTCGATATATTTATACCGAATTAAGCTTTGAAAATATTTTGCCACAAAAAAGCTGGTATTGCGAAGTTTTTGTCAAGTTTTACAACGGTAGTCGGCAACTTAAAGGTCAGGCGATGAAATTACATCATGTTGATAAGGAAGATGAGACGATAGAGTTATCGATGCATTGGGGGTCAAATATCAAAGGTTCGTGGACAGAAGACCAATATACTGCTGAAATCGTTTTCATGGATCAACTCTTGGCAGTTATACCTTTTGAAGTAGCCGAAGAATCGGAGGAGGGTATCGCAGGGGCGGTGCTTCCTAATCAATATCAGCCGGTTGTTTTTAATGAAGAAATGCAAGACGATGCTTCATTCGAGGAAGTGATGGGCAAGTTAGACGAATTAATTGGTTTGCAGGATATTAAACGTCAAGTACGCGATCATGCATCTTATTTGCAGTTTTTGCAACTCAGACGTGAGAAAGGATTTGAAGAGGATGAGGAAATAAATATTCATTCTGTTTTTATAGGCAATCCAGGTACCGGTAAAACAACTGTTGCTCAGATGATGGGTAAGTTATACAAAAGTATGGGTTTGTTGTCGAAAGGCCACGTGCATGAAGTTGATCGGGTAGATTTGGTGGGGGAATATATTGGTCAAACAGCCCCGAAAGTCAAAGAAGCAATTGAGAAAGCCCGCGGTGGTGTTTTGTTTATAGACGAAGCATATGCTTTGGCAAGGTCAAATGACGATAGCAAGGATTTTGGTAGAGAGGTCATTGAAATACTAGTAAAAGAGATGTCAAACGGAGAGGGAGATATGGCTGTTATCGTAGCAGGCTACCCCAAAGAAATGGAGCATTTTTTAACGTCAAATCCTGGCCTCAAATCAAGGTTTAAGTTGTATTTTACTTTCTCTGATTATTTGCCACACGAGCTCTCATCGATTTCGCGGTACGCTTGTGACAAAAAGCACATATCGCCCGACAAAAGGGCCAAAAAAATGATCGATGAATTAATCATAGAAGCTTACAGAAATCGCGATCGTGCCTTTGGTAATGCGCGCTTTGTGTACGACTTAATCGATCAGGCTAAGATAGCACTTGGTTTGCGAATTATGGAAGACAACGATCCCAACAAATTCACCAATCAAGAGTTAGAAACTGTCTTGATTGACGACGTAATGAAAATTGAAATAGAACGACCTAAGCGTTTGCCAAATTTGCCAGTTGACGAAAAACTTTTAGAAATTGCCATGAACGAACTCAATCATATGATTGGTATGGAGAATATCAAAAAGGAAATCAACGAAATGGTTCGATTGGTTCGCTTTTACCGGGAAAGTAGTCGAAATGTTCTTAACAAATTTTATTTGCATACTGTTTTTGTCGGCAATCCTGGCACTGGTAAAACTACCGTAGCGCGTATTCTTACCAAAATTTACAAAGCTTTGGGTGTTCTTGAAAGAGGGCATATGGTTGAAACAGATAGACAAGGTTTGGTCGCAGGATATGTTGGACAAACAGCGATTAAAACAGCCGAACGTATTGATGAATCGATGGGAGGTGTTTTATTTATAGACGAAGCATACGCCCTTACAAGTTCCGGAAGTGGAAGTATGGCAGGAGGGTCAGATTTTGGAAATGAAGCGATTCAAACTATATTAAAACGTATGGAAGACAACCGTGGGCAGTTTTTTGTTTTTGCTGCAGGATACCCCGATAATATGGAAGCCTTTTTGAAAGCAAATCCTGGCTTGCGTTCTCGTTTTGATAAAATCCTCAAATTCGAGGACTACCAAAGTAAGGATTTGATGGAAATTGCCTTGCAAATGTTAGAAGAGGAGGGTCTAATTGTTGACAAAGACGCCAAGAAGCATCTGGATAAGTACCTCGACTTTTTGTATGAGTTCAGGGATAAATATTTTGGCAACGCACGTTCAGTAAGAAATGTCGTAAACGATATTGTCAAAAACCAATCCTTGAGGCTTGCTTCGATTCCTTCAGAAGAACGAGACCCTAACATTCTAAACCTTATTACTTACGAAGATGTCGCAACCCTTAAATTGAGTCATGATGACGATATATTTAACAAAAAATCAATAGGTTTCAGAAAAAAGTCTGGTTCGGGCAAATAAATTCTAAGAATTTTCTAAGAAAGCCCAAACCACTTTCGTCCATGTTTCAGGGTCGTCCTCCATCAGTTGGTCGTGGGCTGCGTTTTCTATTACTTCTAACTGTTTTGACCCTTTAAGCGCCTGGTACACGTGATTGATTTCAGAACGGCTAACTTTTGGGTCCTTTTGTCCGTAAATCATTAGCGTTGGTACTTTTACTGTAGAAGCATATTTTGCAGCATTGTGTGCGGTACAATCCATATTGTTTTGGATGCCACCCCAAAACAAAAGTAAATCAGCTAAAACGGCCGTAGGTAGTTCTAGTTGGTCAAGGCGGCTTTCTACCGCTGTACGCATCGATTCAAAAGGGCATTCAATAATTAATTTTTTTAGCTGCATCTCATACTTAGAGACTGCATTCAGAATGCTAACCGCGCCCATCGAAGTACCCATCAAGATAATCGGTAAGTTTTGGTGGTAGGTTTGGATATAACGATACGCTGTATGTACATCCTCGGCTTCGTGGTATCCTATTGATGTAACAACACCTTCCGAATTGCCATGTCCCCTAAAATCAACCAATAAGCAATGATAGCCCAGTTTTCTAAAAACCCTGCTGCGATTCAACATACTAGATTTGTTAGAATTGTAACCATGAAATAGGAGGACAACTCCTTTCGCTGCTGTATTTGTCTCTGTCCACCATGCGTGTAGCCTTGGGTGGTTCCCTATTGTAAAGGCCTTAAATAAGCTATCAGGCATGCGCTGCTTGCTTAGTTTAGGATTTTCTGTCCCCATAATGGCTAGTTTGGACTTTTCCCAAAAACTTTTCTTAGCAATGGCTTCTGTATTCAATTTGGGAACTGCTTTGTCCACAAAATGAGTCAATCGGTAGGCATGATTGTAAATTATAAAATTTAGTAAACCAAATAATAGTAAAGCTGCTATAAAAAGCCTTTTTATCCATTTTATCATAGTGGATGGTTTTAGTTAATTAGTAGTCCAGGAGCTATTTTTTTTAACTTTTCAATAAGTTCTTGTCATTATCTTAATATTACAATTTATTATTTATAAATTGCTCAAAATTAAAAGAAAGTTGTACCTAAATCATAGCTGAGCAACTTTTCTAATTTATCAAAGAGAAAATCTTGATTCATGTCAAACAAAAACCAGGCATTTATAGTAGAAGGTGGTCACAAATTAAGCGGAGAAATTGTACCACAAGGGGCAAAGAATGAAGCTTTACAGGTTATTTGCGCTGTTTTGCTAACATCCGACAAAGTAACCATTTCCAATTTGCCAGACATTAAAGATGTTGTATTATTGATTCAGCTGTTAGAAGGCTTGGGTGTTATCGTAGAAAAGACAGCCTCTAATACTTATTCATTTCAAGCTTCTGAGGTAAATTTAGACTATTTTTATAGTCCCGAATTTGTGTCTAATGCAAGTAGGATAAGGGGTTCTGTAATGCTTATAGGGCCATTGTTGGCGCGTTTCGGAAAAGCAGTTTTGCCGAAACCTGGAGGTGATAAAATCGGAAGACGACGGATTGATACGCATTTATTAGGCTTGCAAAAGCTTGGAGCTATTTTTAATTATGATAGTGAAAATAGTTTGTATTCGATCAAAGCCCCTGATTTGAAGGGTGCTTATATTTTGATGGATGAAATATCAGTCACGGGGACAGCTAATACAGTAATGGCGGCCTCTATGGCGCAAGGGGTAACTACTATTTATAATGCTGCTTGCGAACCCTATTTACAACAACTTTGCAAAATGCTAAACAGTATGGGCGCCCGTATTTCGGGAGTCGGTTCTAATAAATTAGTTGTGGAGGGCGTTGCAAAGATGTTTGGAACTGGCCACCGTGTATTGCCTGATATGATAGAAATAGGTAGTTTTATTGGTATGGCCGCTATGACTCAATCTGCCCTAACCATCAAAGATGTACGTGCTGATTTGTTGGGGAATATTCTTCCCACTTTTCAGCGTATGGGGATTCAATTTGATGTTGTCGGCGATGATATTGTAGTGCCTGAACAAGATTTGTACGAAATTCAAACATTTATCGATGGCTCGATAATGACTATCTATGATGCTCCTTGGCCGGGTTTCCCGCCTGATTTGATGAGTATTATGCTTGTCTTGGCTACACAAGCCAAAGGTTCGGTGCTGATTCATCAAAAAATGTTCGAAAGCCGTTTGTTCTTTGTTGATAAGCTGATTGATATGGGGGCTCAACTTATTTTATGCGACCCGCATCGAGCCACTATTATCGGTTTAGAAAGAAAATATCCTTTACGCGCCATTACAATGACTTCCCCGGATATTCGAGCAGGTGTATCCTTGCTTATTGCTGCCTTGTCTGCCAAAGGGACGTCCAAAATTTTACAAATCAATCAAATTGATAGAGGCTACGAACGTATAGATGAACGGTTGAATGGGTTAGGGGCGCAAATTAGACGTGTTGATTTAACTTAAAGACAGTGTTTTTTTTATATTAATAATTTAAAAATCCTATCATTTTTCTAATTTAAATGTCGAATTTGGCTAACCAAACAGGCAATGAAAATATTATTTCACGCTAGTAATTGGTTACTTATTACTATGTGTTGGTAGTTGTTTTACAGTTTATTAATAGGCCTTTCAGGGCTTGGGTTCGCTTTTACAAACTCTGCAGGATGTATGGGTTGAAGTAGGGCTGTAGTAGCACTCCATATCCTGTCACCGTTTTTTTTTTGAAATCTATACAAAAGTGTTTCATATTACTAAATATTTCACTATCTTCAATGTTACCTATCCAATTAGCAAACTGAGTATTGGCTAATGAACCTGTGTGTAAAAATGAATAATGTCATCGTGAGATATAAGCGCTTACAGCTCAATAAGATTGAATTTAACCAAAAATTATGCAAGGAGTAGATACACTCAATATTAAAGCCCCTTTTCCAGGTTTAAGACCATTTGAGGCTGCCGAAAAAGATTTCTTTTTTGGTCGAGAACGCCAACTAGACGAATTATTGAGAAAAATCCGTACGACCCGTTTTTTGGCGGTTGTCGGCAGTAGTGGCAACGGTAAATCATCGTTTATTCGTTCCATGCTTATTCCCCGACTACAAGATGGTTTTGCTGGGCAAGCAGGTCCTGATTGGCGTGTTTGTGTATGTAATCCTGGGAACAACCCTCTAGAAAATCTTAGTCGTCAGTTGGCACAGCGTAATGTTTTGCATGGCAACGAAAAAATGGACCCTAGTTATCCGGCCAAGATTGAAGGGATGTTGCGTAACGGAAGCCTTGGTGTCGTAGAAGCTTTCAAGAAGTCAGAAGTTCAGCGTGGTGAGAACCTAATCATTGTCGTCGATCAATTCGAGGAAATATTCAATTTTAGCAAAAAAAATAAACGCAACGAAGAAGATGCGGCCACTTTCATAAATTTACTGCTCAATGCAAGCCGTCAAAAAGATGCCCCCATCTATGTTTTATTTACCATGCGCTCCTCTTTCATTGGGGCTTGTGCCGAATTTAGAGGTTTGGCCGAAGCGATTAATGATGGACAGTTTTTGATACCGCGCATCAAGTCAGAAGATCTTAAAAGAATAATTGTACATCCGATACAACACGAGCGTTGCACAAAGATACACGGTTTCAAAGCCGAAATAGACGATGATGTTGTTAATGCAATTATCAAAGATCTAGGTAAAAATACAGATGAATTAGGTACACTGCAGCATGCAATGCTTAGAATGTGGAATTTTTGGTTAGACAAAGAACAAGATACCGATGTTCCGATTGCCATGACTCACTACAAAGGCGTTGGTACCGTCAAAGGAGCGATGGCTCGACATGCAGAAGAAGCCTACGCCGATTTAGATACGGAAGAAAAACGTATTATCTGTGAGCGTATTTTTCGGGCAATGGTCGAAAAAAGTAACGATGGCAATCATACTAGCCGAGCGGTAACGGTTAAGGAAATGATGAATATTACAGGGCGTTCTCTGCGTGAGGTACGCTTGGTTATTTATACCTTTAGCCAATCTGGGCGCCGTTTTTTGACAGCTCCTCCGGTTGCTGAAATAGACGAAGACAGCGTAATAACAATCGCACACGAGAGTTTGATCAAACGATGGACTCGACTCAAAGGTTGGGCAAATGACGAAGCAGAGGCTGCTGAAATGTATGGTCGTTTGTGTGCTGCTGCTGCGCTACATTACGAAGGAAAAGGAAGTCTGTGGAAAAATCCAGAGTTAAAATTGGGTTTGAAGTGGTTTGACCCCGAAACACATGACCCTGATTTTTCTTGGAAGCTTCCTCCCAATCAAGAGTGGGCCAAACGCTACGAAAGTTCATTGGTGGGCTATGGCAAGGCCATAGAATTTTTGTTGGAGTCTGATGAAAAATCTTCTGCTGCAAATACCCGAGTCCGCGAACAAGGTGCCCGCAAAGAGGAAACTAGAAAGCGCATTGGGTATTTTGGAATATTTCTAATTTTATTTTTTCTATTGTTAACTTGTTGGGCCTTGTATCAGGCTGCTGTTGCCGATAGAAGTCGCTATAACGCACGTCAAAGTGAGCTTGAGTCTAAACGCCAAACTTATTTGGCAGAATTGAGTAAACAAGAATCGAAGCGTCAAAAATTTTATGCAGAATTAAGCAAAGAAAAGGCAGAACAAGAAAAACTAAGAGCAGAAAATGCCAACTTGACCGCTATGCAAGCAGCTAAAATTGCAGAGAAAAACGCGCGAAATGCAGCGAAGGCCAAACGCGATGCTCTGAACGAAAAACGCAAAGCTGACATCGCGCGTGAACAGGCTGAACGTGACCGTGATTACGCTAGGGCAATGCAGGCCGAAGCAGACAAAGCCAAGGATGAGGCGGTGAAACAAAAGGAAATAGCGACCAAAGTTAAAGGACTATCTTTAGCTCAATCGATTGCGGTCAAATCGATGAAGGAAGAAAATGAAGATATTCAGGGTCTGTTGGCCAAAGAGGCTTACGAACTTAACAATGCCAATGAAGGGAATCCGCAGGATGCTTTTGTGTACGATGCTATTTACAAAGCCCTGCTGACCCTCGAAGAAGTCAATAAAAACAACCCTGAGTTTAACGCACTTGATCAAGCGCCTGATGGTCGAGATAGAGTGGGTAGAATTAGAAGCCTTCAGGTTCCTGAAGGAGATGGGAAAATATATACCGTTGGGTCAGATGGACTACTTTTGAAATGGAACTTTGGAATTTACGGTTCGATGGCTGCTCGAAAAGACAAGACCAACAAGCCGGAGGTTTTATCCTCAAATTTGTCAGTATCTAGAGCTTTGGATATTAGTCCAGACGGCAAATTCCTTGCACGTGCAGGAGATGCAGACAAAGTCATTATTACAGACGCTGAAAGTGGTCAAGACCTTAGTTATGTAGACGCCAACAAAGGCAAACGCATATGGGATTTGCGCTATACTCCAAGTGGAGACGGTCTGATTGTTTTGGGGGATGCTGGCGAGGGAACAACCTCTATTTTATACGCCAATATGGATGGTGCTACTTCTCCAATTATTGCCAAAACACCCGAACGACTTACTTCAATTGATGTTTCAAGCGATGGGAAATACGTGGCAGGTGTTGGTAAAACAGATATTGTTAATATATGGAATATCCAAAATCAACGTCGTGAATTTGAATTAAAAGACGGTCAGTCGGATAAGTTTGCTACTGCTGTAGCCTTCAATCCTCAAGGACGTTTTGTCTGTGTTGGATACCAAGATGGTACTATTATTATCTGGGATTTAAATCGCATGCAGAATGATCCTAACTATACACCCGAAAAGTTCTTGAATCATAGTTCGAAAATATCGGACGTTGCTTTTAGCGAAGACGGTTCTATGTTGGTTGTAGGTAGTTTAGACAAATCTGCTACTTTGTGGAAAATAAGAGATGAAGCTTACAGAGGCTATGAAAACTTTGAAGAATTTCCATACACAAACCCCAAGTACACACCAATAAAATTAAACAATCATCAAGATTGGGTCACTTCGGTAGGTTTTAGTAATGATGGCTCAAGGGTATTGACGGCAACTGCTAATGGTGAAGTCAAAATATGGGAAGTTGATATGACTATTTATGCCGATCAAATATGTGATATTATTCGAATGAATTTGAGTGATAAAAGCTGGAAAAAATACGTCGGTACCGATGATCCTAACGAGCGAGAATTGTTTATCGAAACGCCCGATGGTGGGAGAAGGATTCCTTTGTCAACTTGCGGTGAACAAGCTGTTCAGATGAAAGACCCTCAATCTATTAAAGAAAATGATTAGTCATTGGTGTTTTGAAGTGCTTATTTTGTTATTTTAAATACAGAACCATGAAGGTGTTAGCCCACTCGTACATTACATGTTTTTTGCTTGTAATTGTTTTAATGTTGTCAAACAGCTCAATTGTTTTGGCTCAAAAAAATAAAAAGGGAAGTTCCCCCAATGATTGTCAATTGGACGAAGCCAAAAAATGGTATGAGCGAGGAGATTTGACAAAAATTGAAGAGATAGAAAGTTGTGTGTCCGATAAACGCTCTATGTCAAAAGAAAAGCGAGTGGAAGCCTATCAGCTACTGACCGAATCCTATTTATATCGAGACAAAATAGGCGCTGCGGACAAATCGTTCAAATCGCTGCTTAGGATTAGTCCTTTATACGAAGCCGATTCAACAGACCCTGAAGTATCGTACGACTTAGTATATCTTTCCAAAACCTATTCGAGACGTCCTATTTTTTCGATGTATCTTTCGGGGGGGACCAATTTTAGCTTGGTGCAACAACTACAAAATTATGGAACCGATAATACGTCGGGTTTAGCTAATCACGAAGGGTATTTAAATGATATCGTATTAGGTGCAACGGCTAGCTTGGGCTTTGAAATTCCTTTGATTTATAATTTTGATCTAACATTTGATGCTACTTTTGGATATCGAACTTTTTCGTTTGGTGATTCTTTGTATCTATCTGTAAATCCTCAAAATCCAACCGATCAAGTTTATGGTAATAATGGGGAGTTATCCGGCCGTGCAGGTACGCCTTTATTATATTCAACACTCAATTTTAAAGAAAATCAATTTTGGATTGATGTGCCACTCATGCTGCGTTACAATATCAAAAAATTTAAAGGATGGATGCCTTATCTTTATGTCGGTGCGGCAGCTAATTTTTTAATCAGTGCCAACTTAAGTGCAATCAAAAGAACAACTCAGGCTGAAGCAACAGGGACAGGGGGAAAGGCAACTCCCGACGAAAACATAGTTGTTGCTAGTATCGGAAATAATGTTGAAGCACCTAATTTAAGAACTTTATACAATGTTTCATTGGTAGCAGGCGCAGGCCTAAAGTTTAGAGTCGGAAGTGATTTTGTTTTTGTTGATTTTAGATATACACGTATGTTTCTTAACAATGTAGATCTAGATAATCGTTACGCAAACGATGAGTTGGTGTACCAATACGGACATGTGGACAATGATTTCAGAATGGATAATTTTGCTTTATCATTCGGCTATACAAAAGCCTTCTATAAACCCAGAAAAAAACATCAACATAATCCACTAGTTATTAATAGTAAGTACAATAGGTGGTTAGAGAAAGAGCGCAATTACATCAAAAAAGAAACCGATGAAGATTTGAAAAGAGAACTCAATTCTGCCATCAAGGATATCGAGCGTCAAAAACCTTCTTTAATTGAGGATGTCCAAAGAGGTAGAACGAAGGGAGAACGGATGCTAAGCGATAAACAAAGAGAATTCTCGGATTACAAAAATAAACGTGTAAGAGTGGAAGTTAAATACGAATAATTGTATTTCAATCAATTTATTAGTTGACACTTCTGTACAGTTCAAAGTATAAAAACACTATGATTAATTTGAAAAAACTATTTTTAATGGGCATTGTATTGGCAATAGTGTCTTGTTTTAGCTCTTGTGATGAAAATCTAATATCACCAGCGAATCAACAGGTTGCTTTTGTTAAGTATTTTGGTCATGTAGCCGATCAAACATCTAATGATCTAAAAAGAACGGCCGATGGCGGATACATTATGGTCGGTTCCACCAATTCTTACAATTCAGAGGAAGAGCACGATGTATTTATTGTCAAAACAGATGCTTTAGGCAATGAAGTTTGGAGTACAGCGATCGGCAAAACATCAACTTCCTCATTAATAAAATACGATGAGGAAGGTGTTTCGGTCGAAATTATGCCCGATGACGCCGGCTATGTTGTTGCTTGCAATCGAACATATGTTCAATACTCAACAGCAGGCGATCCTCCTGCTCCTATTTATACCAAAATTGTTTTGTATCAATTAGATATAGCAGGTGTAAATATAAGTGGTGGAGACGGGATAGAGTTACGGTCGAATGCAACCTTACCCGCACCCCTTCCGAATGCAGGAGCAATTTCTACAGAGCGGGTTTCGGATATGTTAATTGATACTTTTGGGGGAGCTATAAGTTATGTATTGACGGGGTACACCAATAATATCTCCATTTTAAAGCCCGATCCATATGCGGACAAACGCTATGATTTGACGGATATTTTTACCATTCGATTGAATGAAAGTTTTGGACAGCTTTGGGCTAATGAGAATTTACAGTATGGTTTTAATGGCCGTGATTATGGTACTTCTATACAAGTTGTTAATGACAATAATCCTGCTACTGAACCATGGTATGTCGTGGTGGGAACAACTGAAAATGAATGGGATCAATTGACTGGTAATTTTACCTTTAGAAACATTGCTGTTAAATTAAATAAAGGTTCCGGTACGCCTACCAACCCAACTTATTATGGTGATGTAAGTCGCTCTTTTGAGGATGGTCATTCTGTACTAAATACAGCTGACAATAGCTTAGTGATTGCTGCCACCTGTGTAGTAGGGCCTGAAGAGGGGAGTATTGTATTGTTTGAAGTGGATGAGAATCTTATATTTGACGAGCAAAAAGATTTTAAATATTTTCGTCCTAATGATATCTCTTTTGGGGCTGCAGATAATACCTATCATGCAAAATCCATTGATATATTACCGGAGTCTAGAGGCTACATTGTGTCTATGAACCACGAAAAGACAACCGATTCTGAACATGATATCTGTATTATGCAGTTAAATGAAAATCTAGAAAACCAATGGTCCAAGTTTTTTGGTTATAATAACGACCAATCTTCATTTTCTACGCTTGAGGATGCGGGGGCAGTGATTGCTGTAACCGAGCAAATTGAAGGTACGAGTACTCCTAGATTAAGCGGCTATGCTTTTACAGGTACTTTCGGGATGGCGACGAATGAAATGATGGGCTTGGTCAAAATAAATGCTGAAGGGGAGCAGTAAGCGCTCTTGTTAATAAATGTCATGATTGAAAAATAATGAATAGTTTACAATAAGAACTCATTTAATCTAAATTAAAACGTATTTAAAAAATGGAAATTACATACGAATCAATAAAATCATATATTTTGGAAGAAAACCTAGATGGTTCCAAAATGCACTGTAAGTTTGAAATAGATGGGGAAGTATTTGAATCCTTCTCAAGTGTTAGATCGGGCAATAAAAAAGGAGCCGCTAAGGTAACTTCAATGGTTCGTAATACAGCATTAGGACGTATGCGGTCGATGGTTTTGCGCGTGTTGCGTAAAGCAGTAGGAGGTGGTTTTGCGGGTACTGCAGTATCAATGGCAGGAAGTGAAGCGATGCGTCAAGGAACGGATGGGATTAAATACTCTAAAAAAGAAAAAGAGGCAGCTGTAATTAGTGCTTTCGAAAAAATATCTCTAGAATTTGCTTACGAAGGTGGTAAGTGGAGATTGGCCACTGAGTTTTCTGAATTTGAGAAAATGATTAAGCGCAACCCACTTAAAAAAGCCTATGATAAGAAGATCTTAGCAAGAATGCTTGTTGAGATGGCACGTGCCGATGGAAAAATCGAAGCAGAAGAAAAAGCTTTTTTTGATGACTTCTTGACCGAAGAGACAGGAAGTATGGGAGAGTTGATGCGTGCGCCATCTGTTTCGATTGTAGAAATCGAAGAAGTAAGTGAGGAATCACAAGAAAATGTGTTTATGATTGTAGCAGCAGTTGCCCTAACGGACAATGAGTTTGCAGACGAAGAGAAATTAAAATTAGAAGAATATGCACAGATGTTTGATTTTTCTGAAAATAAACACGACGAACTTTTAAGATACGCACAAGATTATACGATTGAAGCTTATATCAAATCGAAAGGACAGATGTCGCGTGATGATATATATGCTTTTGCAGATCAGATAGGCATGGATAGAGGAGAAGCAGAACGAGCGCAAATTCGTATGGAGAAAAGAATGGGCTAACTAGATAGTCTATATATACATTAAGGGGCATTTTGATAATTCAAAATGCCCCTTTTATTATCTTACAACAAGTACAACTCAATGGCCGACAAAAATAAAAAACCTAAAACACATGAAGATCTCAAGGGTTTTGATATCAAAATCAACGAATTTGGTGAAATCACTTCATCTTATTCTGTAGACAATATCAACCATTTTTTGAACGACAAGGTAGATGACAAAAAATTGAAAGAATCAAAAGACGAAGAAGAATAGCGTTGAAGTTGAGGGTATATTTTGGGGCTTATTCAGCTGTATAATGATCGTCCCAGTTTTTGATTTTTGGAGCATTTAATTTTCCTACAGATTGACCTACAAGCGTAGCAACAGTGGCATCTCCTGTTACATTTATAACGGTTCTGCACATGTCTAAGGGTCGGTCAACGGCAAATATTAAGGCAATGCCAAAGGCTAATTGTTCGGCGGGTATACCCAAGGTATCTAAAACAATAACGAGCATTACCATACCTGCACCAGGTACTGCAGCCGACCCTATCGAGGCCATCGTTGCGGTAATAACAATGGTTAATTGATCTGCTAATGTTAAGTCGAAACCAATTACCTGACAAATAAAAACGGCGGCTACAGCTTGATATAAACTAGTACCATCCATATTGATTGTAGCACCGATTGGGCAAACAAAGCTCGTGACTTCTTTTTCAACACCTACGTGTTCCTCAACGCGTTCCATCGTAACAGGTAAGGTAGCGGCACTTGACGAAGTAGAAAACGCCAATAATTGAGCAGGACTGATTGCTTTGAGAAATTCGATGCTCGAACGTCCAGTATAGATTCGAATAGCGCTGAGATATATAAGCACCATCAAAGAAAGGCCTAGAACGACGCAAAGAGCATATTTTAATAAAATTCCAAATATAGCAGGGTCGGTACTGACCGTAAGGTTGCACAACAACGCAAAGACAGCATAGGGTGATAACAACATGATAATGTCGACCATTTTTAAGATAACTTCATTGAGGCTGTCAAAAAAATCATGTAATGGTTTGGCTTTCTCTTGTGGTATCAGTAACAAACAAATGCCCAAGAACAGTACAAATACAATCACTTGAAGCATATTGCCATTATTACTTGCTGCGGCAAAAATATTACTTGGAACCATATCAACTAAAAATTTAAGGGGCCCTGATTTTGATTGCTTGGCACCTGCTTCAATTTTAGTAGCACTTTTTTCAATGTTTTTCTGACTCAATTGCTCAATTTGTTCATCGGGTAATCCAGTGCCAGGTTGAACGATATTTACAACTAATAATCCTAGACTAACCGCCAATACGGTAGTAACTAAATATACAGCAATAGTCCTTCCTCCAATTTTAGACAACTTAGAAATATCTTTCAAATCAGCAATGCCTTTAGTAAGGGATGCGATGATTAAGGGTACGGCGATTAACTTCAATAGGTTTACAAAGATTTTGCCCAGGGGATATATCCAATCGTTTACAAAATGCACTCCGTTGTAGGCCTCACTTTTCCACATACTGCCTATTAGCATATTAGGTTTTAACAAAAATCCAACAACGATACCCAGTAGCATTCCTATTAAGATTTTCCAGTGTAATGCTAAACTTCCTTGTTTTTTTGACATGATTGTACAATTAATGCGGGTGTATAAAATTATGTTTTGTGATAGTTTTCAGATAAGTTTAAAAAGATATGTAACCTTTTTCAGAAACGGCATTATAAGGGTAAATTAGAAAAAGTTCTTTGTCATTCTGAGTATATCATCACAGCAAAAGTTATTTCAAGCTTATGTATTTTGGCTTGATGCGTTCAAAACAACGCTCATTGACGAAAGCTAATGAATGATTCCAAATATAGTAAAAAACACGGTTTTATCAATAGGCAGGTCAATATCATATCGAATGATTTGGTAATGGTACAATAAATGCAGTATTTTACGCAACAACCTTCTTTTTTATGTAATAATTTAAAAGCTATGATTCAAGGCGAATATGCACCTTACACCGCACTAAAATTCTATTGTTTTTTTATTCTGATTGGAATACCTAGCTTTTTGTTGGCACAACTGCATCAATTCCCTGCCATTTATCCTGCATTGCCTTTTGAAATACAAAAGGCATCGGCTTTAGGATATAATAAATGTACTGTTTGGGAGGGGATATATCGAAAAACCGAATCTGATCAAAGTGGCTATATCTGGTCAACAATTGAACAAGAGTCACATCAGTCTAAGAAGTTTGTTTTTTTTGAGGGGGTCCTTGACGTCGTTTCGAACTATGCCCCAAGTGGCGATAAAGTATGGACGATGGAGTATTTTTACAAACAGGGTTTATTGTCAGCTATCGAAAGACTAAGCTATGATTCCCTACAAGAGTCATCTTTGGAGTATGCCTATGCCTATTTGTATCGATTTGATAGTATTCCATTTCAGCGAGTTAAAATGTTTGGTTTTCCCAACAAAAAATTAAGACTATTAGAAGAGTTTGATTTTGATAATCAAGACCGCCTTCTTCGAACAAAATCGACCGTTAGTGGCAGCGGCCCGCAGATGGATAGTTTAGTAAGCTTGCAAACGGGCGAACAATTGTTGTCTTTGCACGAATATGATAGCCAATATATTGCCAATAGATTATACAAGAATCTATATGTCATTCTAAAAGATGAAAAGTCATTCCTTGACACTGAAGGGCGTTTTTCAAAAACCGAATACAGGGATGCAAATGGGAAACTCATAGCATTTGTTGACTATAGCTATGAAGAAGGCCGTTTGGTTCAAAAAACACATTGGAAAATGCCTATACCCGAGGTTCAGGAGGTTCAGGTTTCCTCTAATAAAAAACAAAAAAATAAATCGAAGACAAAACGAACTACTTCGAAGGCTAATACAGCGGATTCTACGATTGTTACCGCAGTAATACCAAATCCAATATTGATCAAAAAAGAGTTTTTTACTTTTAGTACAGATGGCTTAATCGAAACACATTTGATTGAAGAAAATGGCCGGCAAACTGTTTTAGAATATACTTTTTTTATGGAATAAAGTATTAAGTCGCATTCTTTTATTGTTATATTTGTATGCGTTCGAGTACATCGCTTTCACGATATAACTCGTTTAGCTTAATTCACAAAAAGCAATACAAGATTCATTCAATTTATATGTCGATTTCAAAATATACAGTCAGCCAAAAAGAAATGCAGGATGAATGGCTAGAAGTTCAGGCGGCTCAAAAAGAGCCGTCCAAATTTCGAACCTTGTACAACCGTTACTACGAACCTATATTTAGGTTTGTATACAAAAGAACCGCTGATGAGGCCCTAGCCGCCGACCTAACATCCCAAACTTTTTTGAAAGCACTTCAGAAAATTGATAAATATGTGTACAAGGGCGTGCCTTTTTCGGCTTGGCTTTTTAGAATTGCAAGCAACGAAATTGCCCAACACTTTAGAAAACTTAAAAAGAATAGGCTTGTTACGCTAGAAGAAAGAACAACAAAGGAGTTAGTGGATGAATACGATGATAAAGAGGATTTAGAATTAAACATTGAGTTGCTGAAAGAGATGATACAAGACTTGAAACCAGCTGAAGTAGAGTTGTTAGAATTGCGGTTTTTTGAAAAACGTCCCTTTAAGGAAGTGGCGGATATACTCGATATTACCGAAAATAATGCGAAGGTCAAAATCTACAGATTATTGCAAAAAATGAAGAAAAAATTCGCCCGTTGATTCAATCAGAAAGGCTAAAGATATAAGATATGAAGAACCAATACAACATTAAGGTAAATCCTCCTGAGCTTACTTCAGAACAAATCAAAAAGCATCAAGACTTTGATACCCTTTTTGCAAAGTTTGAACAGCAAGCTTCTCCAGCGGATGAAACCCCAATAAGAGCAATAGAATCCACGGCCACAAAGACGAGCCCTGCTTGGCTTGTAAAATATGGAACCTCTGCACTAATTGCAATCGCGGCCTCAGTTGTATTGGTTTTTATGCTTAAAGAGGTGGCTTTTTTCGATTCGAAACCGAACGATCAAATTAGCGAAGTTTTTTCTTTACAGGCCCCACTGCCATCTTTTGATCTTGCCTATGGAGACTTAGTTGTTAAAAATGCCTCAGTAGGAGAGACGCTGCTGTACAAATCAGGCTCCCAAATAATAGTGCCTCCGGCTGCCTTTATAGACGAACAAGGTGTACCTGTTATGGGGGCAGTACAAATTAAGTACAGAGAATTTAATGATCATATAGATATGTTTTTGGCTGGTGTGCCGAAAGAGATCGACCAACATCAAAATTTACAATCTGTTGGTATGATGGAAATTAAAGGTTTTCAAGATGGTAAGCCTGTTTTTTTGGCTCAAGACAAAACCTTAGATGTTGCACTACATGGCAGCGCTATAGAGGGTTTACCAACTGCCGATTTAGATGTATTCGTTTATAGTAATCAGCAAGATGCCTGGCAGTTCAAATCTAAGGATGATGTTGAACTTCTAGAAAATAAAGAAAAACTCGAAAAAGTTGGTTTATCACCTGACGATTCATTTTACGAAACTGCCAAAACTGCCTTAGCGGCGTCAATGCCTACTGCACCTCTTAAAGTAGGAGTTCCAGATAATATGGTGCTTTTTAATTTTGATATAAATATAGAAGAATTTCCTTCATTAGCTAAGTATGATGAGAATATTCATTTTTTAGCCAAAGAAGATAAGGATGGAGACCTTATTTACGATTATGAGTGGAATTCGATGGATATAGAACCCCTCGGACCACATGAGTATACCTTGACACTAATCAGAACAGAGAATAATGAAAATATTGAACATAAAGTAAAAATATGGCCTGCCATTAAAGCAACAGAATTATCCCAAAAAATATACGAAGAGCAAATGCAGCAGTACAATACCCAACTAAAACAATGGGAATTAGATGTCGTTGCTGCTGCCGAACAATTGCAAAAAAATACAAGTACAGTTGCTGATATGGCTAGTCGCAAAATAATCAACCGTTTTACAATTAATAGATTTGGTATTTGGAATTGCGGCAAAATAATGGAACTTAAAACGGAACAGCCTGTTTTAGCTAGCTATGTCGACAAACAAGGTTCAGAAATATCAATCAAACAAATATTTGTCTCTGATAAAAATCAACAATTGTATTACTCTGTAAATAATACGGATAAAATACATGCATTACGCATGAATATATCGGAATCGAGCAAGATGTGGGCAATAACCGAAGACAATCAGTTTTGGGTGGTACATGAAAGCATAGCAGAACCTGGGCAATTAAAATACCAACTAGAATCGGCCGGAACACTAAAAAACCAAGAAGCTATTCGTAAGTTACTTACTTTTTAGTATCAAACAATACTGCTGAAATTCATTTGTATTTCTTATTAATTGGAAGTATCTTTTTCTTCTGTAGAGGATTCTACCACTTCAATGTTAACCGTATTTTCTTCTTGCTGCTGAGTATTTTTTTCTTGTACCACTGTCTCAGTATCTTCAATTACTTCAATTTGTAAGTCATTTTCTTCTGGTACTACTGTCTCAGTATCCTCGATGACCTCAACTTGCAGTTCATTTTCTTCTAGTGCTGTAACTTGAGTGTCTTTGATTACTTCAATTTGTTCGACAATAGGGGATTCATTAACTTCAACTGTTCCTTCCGAAATAACTTCTTTAGAGGGCGTTTCATCAGAAGGTGTTTCTGCAGTGACTATTTCTTTCTTTTGAGGGCTTATCTGAGCTGATCTATCCTCTCGTCGGTTTTTAGACTTAGATTTATATTTACTTTGTTTTTTATCAAAATCTTTCAAATCAATTTCCTGCATAGGATTGCTTGTTCTTTCTACATAATCTTGGCGCATTTTGAAACAATCAAGTGCTAAGTATAAGGCCTTTCTAAAAGATTGCGGATCAGCTTCGTTTTTGCCAGCAATATCGTATCCTGTACCGTGGTCAGGTGAAGTTCGAATGATCGGTAAACCAGCCGTATAGTTGATGCCACCTCCAAATGAAAGTGCTTTGAAGGGCGCTAATCCTTGGTCGTGGTACATAGCAAGAATTCCATCGAAATTTTTGTAATTACCCGAACCAAAGAAACCATCAGCGGCATAGGGGCCAATAGCAAGTATTCCTTTCTTTTTGGCTTCCTCAATAGCAGGGATGATTATATCCGTTTCTTCATTGCCCAAAACACCGTTATCGCCGGCATGAGGATTAAGTCCCAATAATGCAATAGCAGGTTTGTCAATGCCAAAATCCATTTTTAGGCTTTCGTTCATCAACTCAATCTTTTGTAAAATCAAAGACGAAGTCAAGGTTTCAGCAATTTGACTGACCGGAAGGTGATTGGTCACAAGGCCTACTTTCAGGTCGTCGTGTACCATCAACATCAAATTTTGTGGGGCATTAAATCGATGCGTTAGGTATTCTGTGTGTCCCGGAAAATCAAAGCCGCTTAACTGCATGGCTTTTTTGTTGATAGGGGCAGTCACCAAAGCATCGATATGGCCATTTTTCAAATCCTCAATCGATTGTTCTAAAGAAAAAGTAGCATACTTACCACCATCTTCAGAACATTTTCCAAGAGATATCTTAACATTTTCCATCCAACAATTAATCACATTAACAGCTTTAGGATTGAGGCTGTGTATGTCTTTACAATTGTGTAGGGGTAAGTCTTTGATTTTTGCAACATTTTTGTGGTAAGAGGCCACCTTGGTTGACCCATAAAGCACAGGAGTTATCCAGTTAAGCAAACGTTTATCAGACAGGGTTTTAAGTATTACTTCCAAGCCTATACCATTAATATCTCCTACGGTTATACCTATTTTTATTTTATTATTTGTCATAAATCTTAACGTGTTGAATTTCTGAATTAGAAATTCTGAAGTTAGTGCACGTAATTATAAAATGTCAAAAAACCACAAATTATGTGTAGCTTTGAAAATACTTTTGCGTACAGGTGTAAATTTAGAATTGGTGTTCATCAAAAAACAAAGATACTGAAAAAAATGGAAAAACCTTAGAGGCGACTCAGCTTATAAAGGATATGTTGTTTTAATAAATGAACAAGGACATTATCGTATAGAATTGTCTACAGGATATAAACAAAGCTGTTAGAGATACTGCCTTTTTTTTATTAATTTTGTGCTGTAACTAATAGTTGACAACTACTATTTTGTCAGCAGCGACAATTAAGCTTCTTTTTTCAATGTTCAAGCACAACCCTATTATGAAAGCTAAAAAATCGTTTGGCCAGCATTTTCTAAACAAAGAGCAAATTGCTCAGGATATTGCTTTTGCTTTGAATCAAAAAGAAGCCTATGATGCTATTGTTGAAGTGGGTCCGGGCAAAGGTATGCTCACCAAATACCTCATGGAACATAAAATGCATCAATTAAAAGTTATTGAGGCAGACCGCGATATGGTAGCGTATCTAACGCAACATTATCCTACATTATTCCCCTCAATTATTGCAGAGGATTTTCTCAAAGTGAACCTAAGTGAGGTGCATCAGGGTTCTTTTGCTTTGATAGGGAATTTTCCTTACAATATATCTTCGCAGATTGTTTTCAAGATGCTAGAACACAAAGAACAAATTCCAGAGATGGTCGGTATGTTCCAAAAAGAAGTGGCTGAAAGAATTGTCTCAGGACCCAATAAAAAATCATATGGTATTTTAAGTGTTTTGGTGCAAGCATTTTATGATGTAGAGTATTTATTTACAATAGGCCCCGAACATTTTACACCGCCTCCGAAAGTACAATCAGCTGTCATTCGTTTAAGCCGCAAAAAAAATTTTAAAAATTTAGGATGCCCCGAAAAGAGGCTTAGGGCTGTCGTAAAGGCAGCTTTTGGCATGAGAAGAAAAATGTTAAGGAACTCAATGAAACAATTTCTCCCAAAAAACGTTATATTTGCACAGGAGCTCTTCACAAAGCGCCCCGAAAATCTTTCTGTTCAAGACTATGTTTCTCTTACAAATCTAGTTATTGAACATTCCCCAATTTAGTCTTACAGCTTCACTTCTACACTCCGCTTTGTCATTTTCGCCAACGTTCCGTTTGCGGCTTTCTACTTTTTATTAGTTTATTGCTAATTGATTTTTAATGCTTGGCAATAATTTTATATTTGTTGTTCTTAATTTCAACGACAGCCATAGAATTATAAATCAATGAATCATTCTAAACCGACTACGAAGGTGCTTGTTACCGATACGGTGCATCAGGATTTAATCGACGGGTTAAATCAAAATGGGTATCATGTCGAATATCGACCCAAAATACCACTTGCAGAAGTACACAGCATAGCACATCAATTTGTTGGTATGGTGATCAACAGTAAAATTATAGTCGATCGAGTTTTATTAGATAAAGCCCTACATCTCAAATTTGTAGCACGCTTAGGTTCTGGCTTAGAAATCATCGATTTGGATTATTGTGCACAAAAAAAAGTAGCTGTTATTCGTTCACCAGACGGAAATTGTGATGCAGTAGCAGAACATGCCATGGCGATGTTGCTTTCTTTGGCGATTAAACTTAGAAAATCAGATTTCGAAGTTCGAAACAAGATATGGAATAGAGAATCGAATAGGGGATGGGAATTGATGAATAAGACGGTTGCTATTCTAGGATTTGGATATACCGGTAAGGCATTTGCCAAGCGTTTATCCTCCTTTGGTGTTCGTATTCTTGTTTATGATAAATATCTTAAGGGTTTTGGGCAGTCAAATCCTCATGTACAGGAGTCGACAATGCAAGCTATTTTTAAGCAAGCTGATGTGCTTAGTTTGCATTTGCCAGCTACTTCTGAAACGAATGGTTTGGTAGATGCGCATTTTTTAAATCAATTTGCTAAAAAAATCACCTTAGTTAATACATCTAGAGGGAATATCGTTCAACTTAAAGATTTGTTAAAGGCGCTTGATAAGAAACAACTGACAGGTTTAGCCTTGGATGTTTTTGAAAACGAAAAGCCAGAAACTTATTCAATGGATGAAGAGAATGATTATCAAAATCTATTTGAAAGAAGTAATGTTTTGTTAAGCCCCCACGTGGCGGGGTGGACAGTTGAGTCCAAAAAAAGATTGTCAAAATTTCTGCTAAATCGAATTATGATGCTGTAGGCTTGGTTTTGTCGGATATTGATTTTACTTTTGTTTGTCTATCTTAGGATAGATTTAATACTAAAATAACCTAAGGCAAATTTCATCCGTGAGATTATTAGTCTATCTGTCTGATTAGCTTTACGTTTATATATTTATTTTTTTTATGTTTGTAAATGTTATGATTTAACATTTTGTTTTTTTCAAAAAGTGAAAAATCCACAATCGGTAGAATATATTTTTATCATCCTTCTCTTTTTTCTTGAAAAAAGGCAGAATATAAAAATAATTCAAAACTACTTCGCATCAATAAACCTAAGTTTCAAACAAGCTTAGACACAATACAAGAAAGGAGAAACTGCTTAGGTAGTTATCTCTGAAAAACGTTTAATTTTTTAACTTTTATAAAGTTCATATGGTTATGGTTCGTTACATAATTTTGTTGACACTATTATTCCTTGGGGCTACAATGTTTGCTCAGACTACAGGAAGCTTGCAAGGAAAAGTAATTGATGTTGGCAGCGATGAAGGGCTCCCCTTTGCTAACATCGTGCTCGAAAAAAATGGTACTCAAACTACAGGAACTCAAACCGACTTCGATGGTAATTACAACTTTTCGAATGTTGAAGCGGGTACCTACGATGTAGTTGTTTCTTATGTCGGTTTTCCTACCGTCAAAACAGAAGGCGTTGTTATCTCACTTGGTAAAGTAGTCCGTTTTGATATTGAAATGGAGGAAGGGACTGATGTACTAACCGATAGTACCGGTAAGTCCATGGAGATTATAGTAAGAGGCTACCGTATACCTCTTATAGAACAAGATGCTACGTCGGGTGGACAAACACTTGGCGCTGAGGATATCAAAAATCTTGCTACAAGAAACGTTAGTAGTATTGTTGCTACAACCGCAGGTGTTAACCAAGCCGATGAAGGGGAAGCAATAAACTCAAACGGTAGTCGTAGTACTTCTAACGATACCTACATTGACGGTGTTCGTGTGATTGGTAATTTCGGTATTCCTGAGACAGAAATTGATCAGGTACAAATTATCACTTCAGGGGTACCTGCAGAGTTTGGTGATGCTACCGGAGCAATTACCAATATTATTACCAAAGGCCCATCTTCCAAACTCTCAGTTGGGGTGCAATTAGAATCTTCACAGTTTCTAGATGCATTTGCGGCCAACAGAGCTGATGCTTATTTCTCTGGTCCAATCATAGCCAAACCTATGATCAATGCTTTGGGCGATACTTTAAAGAAAGATGGCAAGGTTAGGAAGTCAACTATTTTAGGTTATCGTTTTGCAGGGGTTTATTTCACCACACTTGACGATCGTCCATCTGCTTTAGGTTCTTTTAAATTGAAAGATGATAAATTAAACGAAATTTTAGCGGCTCCATTGGTCCAAAATCCATCTGGTTTAGGTACCGTTTATTCTGCTGATTTTTTAACAGAGAATGATTTAGAACCTACATTGGTGCGACCCAATGCCAGAACATCCTACTCAGTAGTAAATGGTAAATTGGATTTCAAGCCTAACAAAGATTTTTATTTTGTAGCAGGTGGTCAAGGTCAGTTCAACTGGGGCAACAGCGCTAGTACTGCTAACCGTTTGTTCAATTACAACTACAACCCTACTTTTCGCTCTAACACCTGGAGAGTTTCTGGTCGATTCCGCCACTCTGTTAGTTCTACGCAGCCTGGTGGAGATGATGAAGAAGGTGATTCTACCAAAACACAATCTGTTTTTCAAAACTTCAGTTATGAGTTGCAAGGAGATTACTCACAAACAAATGCTTCTAACGAAGACCCACGATACAATGACCGTTTGTGGGAGTATGGTTATGTAGGTAAGTTTTACCAAGAAAGAATTCCTGTTTTTCAAGCTGTAGATTCTGTTCCTCAAACCAATTCAATTGGTGACACAATAGGCTGGGACGTGAATCAAGGTCATGCTGCCTTTTTTAATCAATTTTATGCCTATGAACCAGACCTAGACATCAATCCAGGTTTAGCCTCTTACAACAACCTAGTAGCGGATCAGGTAGGCCCAACAGATTTTACAGGTCCTATTCCTTTCTTTGGAATCCCTTTAGATGCCATGGAGGTTGTTAATGGACTGAATACGGGAGCGAGAACTTCGATCTATGGATTATTCAACAGTCCACATCAACTAGGTTCTGGATACGGTAAATCAAATAGTTCTCAAGTAAGAGCAAATGTTCGTGTTAATTTTGATTTAGTAATGGGTCAAAAATCGGGCAACCCGATTCGCCATTCTATTTTGATGGGAGGAACCTTCGAACAAAGAGTACAACGTTCATATAGCATCAATCCTTTCAGCTTGTGGAACGTTGCTTCTCAAACTGTTAATAATCATATTTCGAATGCAGCTGATCCGAACCGCCCTACCGGTGAAGTTTATTTTGATCCGTTTACGCAAAGACAATATGACTTGTATGAATCTCTAATTCGTACTGACGAAGAAGGCAATGAAGTTGAGATGTCTCTTTTCGGTCAGCGTCTAAGAGAGTCTTTAGGATTAAACAAACGCGATTGGGTAAGCATTCACGAAATTACACCTGATCAAATGCAGTTAGAATGGTTTGAGCCTTCTACTATCATAACTGGCAACAATCAGCTTGTAAGTTACTACGGTTACGATTATTTGGGTAATCCATCTGGAACAGATGTTGATTTCTTCTCATTCTTTAACGAAACACAAACTTTAGACGATGGTCGTGTGATTAAAACACGTCCAATTGCTCCTAACAAGCCTATTTATGTGGCTGGATTTATCCAAGACAAATTTACCTACAAAGACATTATTTGTAATCTAGGTGTGCGTTTTGATAGTTATGATGCAAATACTAAGGTGTTGAATGATCCGTACTCAATTGTTGGCTACGAAACAGCGGCACAATTCGAATCTTCTAGTTCTATTTATGCTTTTGGACAGTCTTCTTCTTACAGCCGTCCAAGTAATATTGGCGATGACTTTGCTGTTTATGTCAACGACAACAACAAAGATGCGTCGGTAATCGGCTTTAGAGATGGCGAACAATGGTATGATGTTTCAGGATTACCTGTAAATACTCCTGGCGAACTTGGTTCAACGTTTGTACCTGCTTTATCGGGTTTTGGATCTTCTAAAATTGATCCCAAAGGAGAAGAGTATCGTCCGGAAGATGCTTTTAGAGATTACTTACCTACTTTAATTATAATGCCTCGTATAGCATTTTCTTTCCCTATTTCTAAAGAAGCTAACTTTTATGCTAACTACGATGTGTTGTCTCAAAGGCCACCTGAAGGTGCCTTAGCTACACCGCTTACCTACTATAATTTCCAAGAATTATCCACCAACAATTTTATTGGTAACCCGAACTTAAAACCACAGCGTACTATCAACTACGAGGTTGGATACCAACAAAAATTAACGGATTTCTCTAAATTTAAGTTGTCAATTCTTTACCGCGAAGAAAGAGATTTAATACAAATCAGAGAATATATCAGAGCCTATCCTAATACCTACAGTACTTTCGGCAATAGTGATTTTTCTACCACAAAAGCCTTCAAGTTGGAGTACGATATGCGTGAAAACAACAACTTAAGAGTATTGGCCAACTACACATTAGCTTTCTCTGAGGGTACGGGTTCAAGTCCTACTTCTTCTTCTGGCATTGCAGCCAAAGAGTTGAAATATGTATTCCCATTGGCATTCGATCAACGTCATACATTTTATCTGATGTTTGATTACCGTTTCAAAAGTGGAGACAAATACAATGGTCCTAAAATTGGTAAGTTTGATTTGTTAGAAAATACAGGGATTAACTTGGCCTTTAATGTAAACTCAGGTCGTCCTTATACACGTAAAGAAATACCCGGTGGTATCGGAACAAGTTTCTCTAATCGTATTACAGATGGTTCTATCAATGGTGCAAGAATGGATTGGACATTCCGCGTTGATTTGAAATTTGATAGAGATATTGTTATTGGTAAAAAATCGGCTAATCCGATCCGTGTAAACATTTACTTACGTATTCAGAATCTTCTTAATACTCAAAATCCGCTTGGTGTTTATGCTGTTACAGGTTCTTCTACCGACGACGGTTTCTTAAGCTTAGCAGGAAGTCCTGGTCCTGGATTTGCTTCTTCTCAACCAGCATCATATCCTTTGTTATATGATTTGAGAATGAACAATCCGTACAATATTTCAAGACCAAGACGTATTTTCTTAGGTTTAAAATTCAGTTTCTAATTTGGTTTAGAACAGTATTCAAAAGCTAATTCTATAAAGTATAAAAATAGATAAAATGTATATTTCAAAATATTTATCAGCATCTCTACTCAGTTTTATGTTGTTGTTGCAAACTGCTTCAGCACGCAATTGGGTGGGAGACCCTGTAATGAAGCCTAAGGACGATAATTATCGTGCAAATTGTATTGCTTCAACAGCACAAAAAGATCTTGACATCAACAATGTCCGTGCACTTTTACGTGGTGGTGGAGATATGTGGTGGGACGGTAGTCAAAATGCTCGTTATATTGTGCCTAACGTAGACCCTGCTTCAGGTCAACCTGAAGTTTCCTCTTTATTTGCTGGAGCTATTTGGCTTGGGGCTTACGACGGAGGGGGTAACTTGATCTTGGCTGCACAAACATATCGTTCAGGTGGTAATGATTACTGGACAGGTCCTCTTGATCCAGAATTGGGTACCATTGAAAAGTCGGATTGTGAGCGTTGGGATAAACACTTTACCGTCTTTGGTGACGATATTACCTCTTTACGTGGAGATTTTCTAGATCCACTCAACCCTGGTGTACAAAATACTCCATCAAGAGGATTGCTAGGGTGGCCTGCTAAAGGTAACCCCTACTTTTCGGAAGTACATGGGTTTAGTATCTTAGATTACAATCAAGATTTGGCTCCTTTTGTGGATGCCAATCAGGATGGAATCTACGATCCTTGGCAAGGAGATCACCCTATTATTGAGGTTTCTGGTTGTGAAGCTTACAATTATAACAACCCAGTTTATGCCGATCAAATGACTTGGTGGGTATACAACGATAATGGTAATATTCATTTACAGTCAGATGGACAGCCCATGAAAATGGAAGTTCAAGTAACTGCCTTTGCATACCGTACAACAGATGCGATTAATAATCAGACGTTTTATCGTTACAAATTATTAAACCGAAACAAACTAGCCTTAAACGAAACCTATTTTTCATTATGGTCTGACCCCGATTTAGGTTGTGCTAATGATGATTACATTGGTTGTGATACCGTAACAGGTATGGGCTATGTCTACAACCAAGATTTAGTAGATGACAACCCTTGTGGAACTAACGGCGCTGGATATGGTTCTAATGTGCCAGCACTAGCGGTGGATTATTTTAGAGGGCCATTAGATTCTGCAGGCAATCAGATTGGCTTATCTTCTTTCCAGTATCACATTAATAGTGGTTCTGACCCTAAAGGAGATCCATCTTCTGCACTTGGGTACTATCGTCTAATATCAGGGTTTTGGCCTAACGGAACTCCAATCACTTTTGGAGGCGATGGGTACGATCCTTCTAATACGTCAACTACACCGACACCTTATGTATTCCCTTCTTTCCCAGATGAAAGTGGTGGAGGAGTTTGGTCTATGTGTTCTGAAGGATTGTCAGGCTTAGATCAACGTTTTTTACATACATCAGGGCCTTTTGTTCTAAAGCCAGGTGCCACCAACGAAATGATTTCGGGAGTAGTATGGGTGCCGGACGTTCCAGATTATCCTTGTCCTTCCTTAAACTCTCTAGTAGCAGCAGACGTTTTGGCTCAGAACCTTTTTGATAACTGTTTCAAAATTACAGATGGTCCGGATGCCCCTTATGTCGATATTGTTGAGATGGATGAAGAGTTAATTCTCAATTTAAATTATAATGCAGAGCAAAACAATTTCCGTTTAGGCTACTCCGAGTCGCCTGCCGAACTGCGTCCTTTTGCTCCCTTAGATACCACCTACGATTTCCAAGGTTATTTGGTATACCAAGTTAATGACCCTAATTTATCGGTTACGGAATTAGATGATCAAGAAAAAGCACGTTTGATTTTTCAGTCTGATGTAGACGATAATATCACCAAAATTGCAAATTGGGATAACTTTACAGACGAAGATTTAGGAATTGACGTCAATGTTCCAACGGTAATGGTAGAAGGCGAAGACAAAGGGATTAAACATACTTTCCGTGTAACAGAAGATCAGTTTGCTCCTGGCGAAAAGGATCTGATTAATCACAAACCTTATTATTTCTGTGTGGTGGCTTATGCCCACAATGAATATCAAAAATTTGATCCAATTGCTAATAACGGACAAGCTAATCCCTACTTGCAAGGCCGTCGTAATTTCAAAATCTATACAGGAATTCCACGCATAAATGATTCCGAATATTCAGGCATGGTGCTTAATTCTAGCTACGGAGATCAACCAGGAATCATTCGCTTAGAAGGTAAAGGAAGTGGATCCAAAGAATTCTTGCGCATCAATAACCTATCAGAAATTGAGTCGGAAATTATAGCTGGGAATAACGTAGAACGTATCGAGTATGTGGCCGGAAATGGTCCTATCAGTGTTAAGATAGTCGATCCTTTACGAGTAACGTCCGGAACGTATCAATTCCATATATGCGATCAAAATTATGTTTGGACGAAAGACTCTCTGACGAGTGCCTATACCAGTAGCATCCTTGATACAACCGCAGCAATGTCTGATTCAATCTATTGGGTATTGACAGATGTAAATGATCCGACCACTATCTGGTCATCTTTTCAGACAATGGATTGGGATTACGAGCAGTACATACCGGATTTGGGGATATCTATATCCGCACAGCAATCCTCTGCACCCTCCGAACAAGGGGAAGACAACATAAACGGCTTGACCAATTGGGTAGGCTCCGAGATAGAATACACCGATAGCCTTAGCTTTGGAAAATGGTATGCTGGGGTAGAAGACGGCGAAGGGATTTTCAATATGATTAAAAACTCAGCTTCGGAAGACGACGAATTATTCGATCCGAACAAGGAGTTTTCGACGAATGAAGGTGGATGGTACCCCTTCATGTTGTGCGATGGCGAGATACGTCCATCTAGTTATTATTTTTCATTAATGAACATCAATTCATCAGGAGCACGATTCCGTAACGACAATTCAACGATAGCTGGAAAAGTACGAGATACTATGTTGGTAGCGTTGAATAATGTAAATGTCGTCTTTACGCAGGATCAAAGCAAATGGAGTCGATGTGTCGTGATGGAAACCTTTACAGATTACCACGGAGCGGGCTATCTTAACCAAAGCGCACCTTCTGACAGAGGGCAGGGAGATTGGCGCGGGCCAACTGGTCCTAACTTTGGGTCTAAGCCTGTCTATTATTCAAGAAACAAGGATATGTCGATCGATTCGAGCAGTAGGGGGATGTCTTGGTTTCCGGGCTATGCTTACGATGTCGAGACCGGTCAGCGTCTAAATATTTTCTTTGGAGAGAATTCGTTTTACGATGGGACGGTATTACAAGAGAATCTAAATCCAGGGTCGAACACCGGCAACGATATGATATTCAATCCGACGTCGACGCGCCGTAGTGGGCCGTTTTCGATTGATGAGGGGGTACAGTACCTTAGTTCGGTATTGGGCGGGCAGCACATTGTGTATGTAACGCGTCAGCCATACGATTCTTGTGAGTCGATTATCAACAAATTAAGTACATTCTTTTTGTTTACGTCAGATAATATCTATGTACCGAGTATGGATGTTACTTGGGCTTCGATGGCATTATTATCACCTGGCGTATCGATGCAAGGCGAATATGGCGAATTGCCACCCACCGAAGCGACGGTAAAACTGCGCGTCAATCGTCCACACGAAAAAGAAGAAGGAACAGGCGAGAACAACCGTTATCCGTTGTACGAGTTTAGTTTGAATGGATTTGCTCCAGAGAAAGAGAATCAGACGGTGGCAGAATCTGCCCTAGATCTGATGCGGATTGTACCGAATCCCTACTATGCCTATTCTGATTATGAAGTGACCGAAGCAGATAATGTGGTTAAAATAACCAACATACCTGCGGAGTGCAACATACGGATATATTCTATAGATGGTCGATTTGTACGAGAATATAAGATAGCGCAGCAGTACAATAGCCCTGCCCGAAACGGGATTGCACGAATCGGTGTCGGCGGCACAGGTACAGAAGCAGAAGCACAAATTACCACTTCTGTTGAATGGGATTTGAAAAATTATGCATCGGTACCCGTAGCAAGTGGTGTATACTTGGTACAAGTCAAGGTAGAGGGTGTAGGTTCACGCGTCCTAAAAAGCTTTATTATTAATAGAGCCTTTGATGCACAGCGTTTATAATTTAGTTTGAATAGTTTATTATTGCTGAAGTTTTTCTTACAGCTAACTTTTAAAATACATAATAATGAATAAGCTTATTTTTGTCATCGCAATAATGTTTATGGGGTCTATTTTTACACCTCATGCATATGCTGGAAATCCTGACAGACAAGGTGAGGCAGGTGCGTATGAACTCTTACTTAATCCTTGGGCTAGGGCAGCCGGTTTGAATGGTCTAGTAGTTTCTAGTATTACTGGAGTAGAGGCCATGCGATTTAATCCAGCGGGTATCGGTCGTTTGTATGGGTCAACCGAAGTGAATATTGCTCATACGCAATACATGGTCGGTACTGGCTTAAGTTTGACGGCAGGTGGACTGGCTCAAAAAATAGGAAAAAATGGTGCTATAGGTCTTACCTTGATGTCTATGGGATTCGGTGATATCCCTTTGACTACTACAAATCAACCAATGGGTATTACTACTTTTAGTCCTTCTTTTTTTAATATTGGTGTAGGATATAGCCATATTTTTAGAGATAAAGATGGTAACGAAAAAATTTCAATTGGTTTAGCTGTTAGAATCGTCTCTGAATCTCTTACAAATGCTTCAGCAATGGGGGCAGCCTTTGATGCTGGAGTACAATACGTAACGGGTAATAACAAACAAATTAAATTTGGTATAGCTCTTCGCAACATTGGGACTAAAATGAAGTTTTCTGGCGACGGACTTGCTTTTGTAGGGATGGCTCCGAATGGTACAACTCCACTTTCTGTTGAAGAACGTGTAGCAGCTTTTGAATTACCTTCTTTGTTGCACATTGGCGCCTCTTACGACTTTTTGTTTCCGGGTGAAACCGAAAATAGAGAGGGCAATACTTCTAGATTGTCCGTCAACGCTATGTTTACCGCCAATTCTTTTGCGAGAGATCAATTTGGTCTTGGTTTAGAATACGCTTTTCGCGAAATGTTTATGTTAAGAGCAGCATTTAGGTACGAAAACATGATGTTCAGTACGATGAATTCAGGAACGATTAGTAACGGTTTTACAGCAGGTTTAACTGCTCAGATACCTTTCAAGAAAGGGTCTTCGAAAAAAATTGCCTTTGATTATGCCTTTGAATTAACGAAAGACTTTGCGGGCACACACTCTATAGGACTTCGCATTGTATTATAGTAAGGTCATAAAGCCCTAGATTTCAAAAACGTTCTTCCCATTACGATGGAAAGAGCGTTTTTTTATTTAATTTTAAAATACCGTCTTTATTTATCTTGTGATTTAATATTATCAAAATGAACAACTTCTGTAAAAGTATTCAGATATTTATTCTCTCTTGGGTTTCAATTGTTTCGTATGCTCAAAAGTTGCCAGGCAATCCCCAAAGCCAGCTAGAGGAAGATAGCTATCGATCGGGCTGTATTCCCTCAAGAGCTCAAACGGATTTAGCCATCAACAACGTTAGAGCACGTCTAAGGGCAGGAGGTGATATGTGGTGGGATGGGAGTCAACCACAATACGTAGTACCTAACGTTGATCCTGCATCCGGAGAACCCGAAATTGTATCTCTATATTCTGGGGCAATTTGGCTTGGGGCCTATGATGACGGTGGCAATCTAATACTTGCTGCACAAACATACCGCTTTAATGGTAATGACTATTGGACAGGTCCTTTAGACCCAGATTTAGGGACGGTTGAAAAGTCTGAATGTGAACGATGGGATAAACATTTTACCGTTTACGGGGACGATATTGATGCTCTAAGGGCTGATTTTTTAGACCCTCTCAGTCCAGGCGTACAGAACACACCCTCTAGAGGTTTATTAGGCTGGCCAGGTCGTGGTAACCCCTATTTTTCTGAAGTACATGGTTTTGATATTTTAGGCTATAATCAAGAGTTAGCTCCATTTATAGATGTTGATAAAGATGGTATTTATAATCCTTGGCAGGGAGACCATCCTTACATAGAAGTAACGGGTTGTGAATCGAATAATTATTTTCGTCCGGTTTATGCCGATCAAATGACTTGGTGGGTCTACAATGATAATGGAAACTTACATTCCCAAACCAATGGACAACCGATGAAAATGGAGATACAAGCGACGGCTTTTGCTTACCGTACCACCGATGCTATCAATAATCAAACCTTCTATCGCTATAAGCTATTGAATCGAAATAAACTCTCTTTGAATGATACCTATTTCTCTTTATGGACCGATCCCGATTTGGGATGTAGATCAGATGACTATATAGGATGCGATACGACAACCGGTATGGGCTATGTCTATAATGCCGATGCCAATGATGACAATCCTTGTGCCGGCTTAGCGGGTTACGGAACTAATATTCCAGCTTTAGGGGTCGATTATTTTAGAGGGCCCCTTGATTCGGCGGGTGACCAAATTGGTTTGTCGTCCTTTCAGTACCACATCATTTCAACTTCCGACCCTAAAGGAATTCCTTCGAGTGCGATAGGATATTATCGACTAATATCAGGCGTTTGGCCTAATGGAACTCCAATAACTGCCGGCGGAGATGGTTACAACCCCAATAATACGGCAGCAGAACCTACTGAGTATGTTTTTCCTTCATTCCCAGATCAAAACGGTGGCGGGAATTGGTCGATGTGTAGCGAAAACTTGTCCGGCCTCGATCAAGCTTTTTTACATACATCAGGGCCTTTTGTTCTAAAACCAGGCGCCACCAACGAAATGATTTCTGGAGTAGTATGGGTGCCAGACGTTCCAGATTATCCTTGCCCTGCACTTAATTCTTTAGTAGCAGCTGATGTTCTGTCTCAAAATTTATTTGACAACTGTTTCAAAATTACGGATGGACCCGATGCCCCTTTTATTGATATTGTAGAAATGGATGAGGAATTAATTCTCAATTTAAATTATAACGCAGAACAAAATAATTATCGATTAGGCTACTCTGAGTCGCCTGCGGAATTGCGTCCTTTTGCGCCTCTAGATACCACCTTTGATTTCCAGGGGTATTTGGTCTATCAAGTGAATGACCCTAACTTATCCGTCACCGAATTAGACGATCAAGAAAAAGCACGCCTGATTTTTCAGTGCGACGTAGACGATAATATTACTAAAATTGCCAATTGGGAAAAATATACCGATGACGACCTCGGGATAGAAGTGAATGTTCCGACGGTAATGGTAGAAGGCGAAGACAAAGGGATTAAGCATACTTTCCGCATAACGGAAGATCAGT
>CAJQQM010000083.1 GCA_905480485.1 uncultured Aureispira sp. | reverse complement strand
CCAAGGATACCTTCAAAGAGTAGAATACATTGGTTGGTCTTTGATTCATCAAAAAACACGCCACTAATATGATTCCCTTTAACCCCTATTTTGATTTCAGTGTAATCACCTGGATAAATATTTAGCTCTTGCGGAAGCGGTGAATCGTGCGGATTCCCCTGCTTAAGCGGGCTTTCTGAAGAATTTCTATCGGTTTGACCTGCCTGACAAGCCCAAAAGCAAGGCAGGCAGCAACAAAAAAGGAATCCCAGAAAAAAGCGATTGTATAACATCGGCAAATTTGAAAAAGCAAACAAATATTTTTCTAGTCAACCCCAAGACCGTTCACGGCTTTAATATCCTTAATTTCGGGCACAAATGACTTGATTGTGTGTTGTATCCCTCCTACCAATGTCATTCCAGAAATGGAACAGGTTTCGCAATTGCCAAGCCACTTAAATTTAAGGACCATATCGTCGGTTAATTCTACGACTTCAATGTCTCCACCGTCTTGTTCAAGGTGTGGGCGAAGTGTGGTTAATGCTTGTTCAACTCTTAGTAATATGGCTTCTTTGTCTATTGTCATGATTCTATTTTTTAGCTACTCACTTTTACAATTTCAGAAGCATCTAACATCTCATTGCGCAAAGAAACTTGTCTAAGCACGTTTTGAGCTACTTCTGTAAAGGCCTCTTTTATCAACGTTTCGGTGCCTAAAACAGCCGGTTGCCCTGTATCCCCGCCCTCTCGGATTCCTTGTACGATTGGAATCTGACCAAGCAGCACCGTATTGGCTTCTTTTGCTAGTTTTTTACCCCCGCCTTGGCCAAATATAAAGTATTTGTTGTCGGGTAATTCTTTGGGGCTAAACCAAGCCATATTTTCAACAACCCCTAAAATCGGAACCTTTACATTTTCGAGACGAAACATATTCATTCCTTTGAGGGCATCTGCATAAGCAACATCCTGAGGGGTCGTTACCATCACCACTCCTGTAACCGGGACTGTTTGTACCAAAGATAATTGGATATCCCCTGTACCAGGAGGTAAATCAAGAATTAAAAAATCAAGGGCCGGCCACAAGCATTCCTGAAAAAACTGTTTCACTATTCCTGCCAATCGTGGACCTCTGAGTACAACAGCTTGTTGTGGTTCAATCATATAACCTATAGATATAGTTGGGATGCCGTATTTTTCGACCGGTAACATTTTAGGCTTACCGTGTATATCCTGAATGCGAGGACGTTGGCCTTGCAAACCCAACATAGTAGGTACCGAGGGGCCATACAAATCCATATCCATCAAACCAACCTTAGCACCCATTGCTTTTAATTGCAAAGCAAGATTGACGGCCACCGTCGATTTCCCCACGCCACCTTTGCCCGAAGCAACCGCGATAATGTTTTTGACATGTGGCAAAGGGGAAGTAATTTTAGAGGCTTTCGCCGCTTCATTTTGTTTAGAATGTACATGTACCTCTGCCTCCGGATACAATTCATTGACCGCAGCAATACAAGCAAATGTCAATTGATTTTTGACGGGAGACTGCAACGAAGGGACCAGCAGCGAAAAGCTGATGTCTTTGCCTTGAACCTGTAAATTTTCAACCATGCGAACGGCGATAATATCTTGACCGGATGCAGGATCTTTGACGGTTCTAAGGGCATTTATGATTTGTTGTTTATCAAATTCCATAGCTACATTAAATTTAAACAAATATTGGCTACAAAGATAAGTATTTTTTGACGGCTAATCTATTAATTTAAAGAATTTGAATATTCCATTACCCTATTTTAGAATATTATTAACTAATTTTAAGTTATTAAAATTAGTTAATAATTCCGATGACGTACGACTTCAATTCTCAGATTCTATGATAGTTTTACCATTTTATTTACAAAATCCGTGTTTTAAATTTTCTTTTTACCTGCTTTTGTTAGGGTCTTTTGTGGCTTGTAACAGCAACCAAAACGTTCAGAGTACGCAAGCTTCTACCCTCGATACCTGGCTAGCTACTCCAACGAATAAAAAGACTCCATTTTCGAAACAAGCTTTCGCCTTTCAATCTATTGATTCCGGCAAACTAGAATCATTTCGAACGCAACTTTACACAGATCGTGCTATTAGCTTGAAAACAACATTAAAAACGGCTTGGGAAGCTAAAGCATTTCAATATGGATCGTTTAAAATGCCCATACAATACCGTATTTTTGGTACACAACCCTACGGTAAGCGTAGTCTGTTTTTGTCGATGCACGGCGGAGGTGCTACATCTGCCGCTATAAATGATCAACAATGGTACAATCAAATCAAGCTTTACCAACCCAAAGAAGGACTCTATTTAGCCCCTAGGGCTCCAACGAATAGCTGGAACTTATGGCATCAAGCACATATTGACCCGCTCTTCGATCAAATTATAGAGGCCGCTGTACTTTTTGCCGGGGTTGATCAGAATCGAGTTTACCTAACCGGTTATTCGGCAGGTGGAGATGGTACTTTTCAGCTTGGGGCAAGAATGAGCGATCGTTTTGCTGCTGCAGCTATGATGGCAGGACACCCCAACGAAACCAAAGCAAAGGCTATGCGCAACCTTCCTTTTGCGCTTTACATGGGCGCCAATGACGCAGCTTATGACCGCAATAAAAAAGCGTGGGCTTGGAAAAAAGATTTGAAAGAATTGCAGTTAGACGACCCAAAAGGATATCAACATCAAGTGCAAATTGTTGCCAATAAGGGGCATTGGATGGACCGAGTAGACACAAGTGGGATTGTTTGGATGCAACAATTTGAAAGAAATACAAGGGTTCAAAAAATTGTTTGGCTACAGGACGATGTGCATCAAGAACAATCGTATTGGCTGCGTATTCCCTTGCACCTTGCACAAACCGGACAAAAAATAGTTGCTACATGTGTAGATAATCAGATTAATATCGAATCCAACTACAGCGACAGTCTTTATGTCTTTTTGGATGAGAAAATGATAAACCTAAAACAGAAGGTTACACTATTGGTGCAGAACAAGCTGGTATTTGATCAAAAAGTGGTAGCTACGCCTTACAATATGTATTACAACCTTCAACGCCGCTTTGACAAAGACATGGCCTACCCTATTTGTTTGCTATTAGTAGATCACAAAAAAGTGGTTTTAAACCCTAGATTTAATGATTTAAATTAAGCCTACCCTAATTGTATTGTAGGCCCATTCTTGGCCTTATATTTAAAATTAAACTCGAAGCAGGTTTAAGGGTTACCATAGGATTGGGCTCTAATTTTTGGTGAGGATTGACTAGAGAAAACTGAAATTTTTGGAGCAACATTGTTAAAGCTATTTTCATTTCCATCAACGCAAAGTTGTTGCCAATACAAAGACGTTGCCCTGCTCCAAACGGTATGTAAGCGTACCTATGTC
The DNA here is from genome assembly GCA_905480485.1 of uncultured Aureispira sp. GTDB lineage: Bacteria > Bacteroidota > Bacteroidia > Chitinophagales > Saprospiraceae > Aureispira. Next base: position 21,373 of record CAJQQM010000083.1, on the reverse strand, counting down.
GCTCTTTTTTCAATTTTTCGTCGAACCGTTCAGGGATAAACTGATCCGGGCGATCCCAATAGTCGGGATGACGATGTAATGAATATACATCGAGGATAAGCTGTGCTTTTTCTTCAACAGGGTAACCACACAAGACTGTATTGCGGAGTACTTTTCGGGCAATCACCCAAGCCGGTGGATAAAGCCGCATCGTTTCCTCCAGCACCATTTGCGTATACTTAAGTGCTGACAATGTACTCAATTCAGGTGTTTTAGCTCCCAAAACTGTCTCAATTTCGAGCATTAGCTTCTGCATTTTATCGGGGTGTTTCATGAGTAAATAAAAAGCCCAAGTTAGTGCTGTTGCTGTCGTTTCTTGCCCTGCAACAAACAAAGTGATACACTCGTCCCTGAGCTGTTGCGACGACATAGTAGTTCCAGTTTCCTCATCAACACTGTGCATCAACATCGATAATAAATCAACATGATTTTCTGTCCCAAGCTGCCTTTTTTCTATAATTCCAAAAATCAATTTATCGCTAAATTTCCGTGCTTTTTTGTAGCGAATATTTTGAGGCAAAGGCCACCAAAGAGGCCATTTGATAATACTCCTGGCTCGGGTAGAAATAAATTTATTCCCCGTATTAATAGCTGCTTGAACCTGGTGTACATCGGCGGCTAAGGTGGTACCAAAAAGACATTTTGTTACAATATCAAGGCTTAAACTGTTGAGCTGCTTATCGATCGACAAACTGGATTGAGCTGCTATTTTATCGATACAATCTTGGGTAGACTGAACCATAGTTTGGACAAAATTATGCATACTCTTGTGATGAAATGCAGGTTGGGCAATTCGACGTTGTTTCTTCCAAAAAGCGCCTTCGCTAATCAACAAACCATTGCCCAAAGACTCTTTAAGTACTTTGTAGTGGTCACTCTTGGCATAATCTAATTTATTACGGACCAAAACTTCCTGTATGCAATCAGGGTTAGAAAAAACATGTACCTTTAAAAATCGCGCATTCAAATCATAAACATCTCCGTACTCCTTGGCCCAATCCGTCATAAAATCGAGCGGATTCTGTAGCATAGAAAAAATATTCTTGAGCACTAACCACCAAGAGGCCTTGGGCAAGACAGGCATTTGCTTTACTGCTTTGTCGGGTGCTTCGTTGTTGTTAGAATTTATATGATTGGACATAGTTTTATTGTTGAACCTTTAAATAATCAATGCGTGTATTTCAAGATGGTTTCAATTGCCCCCGCTACCTCTAATCCTGCACTTCTCCCTGTATCTTGCCACATTAAAACATTGCGCTTCTGATCCCATAATTCTACTTTTATTTCGGCTGTCATTGACTCTTCAATTTTGCCTTGCATAGCGCCTTGAATGGGCGAAGCCAATTCGGTACTGCCCGAACGTAGTGCCGATAATTTAAGCAAGTGCCGTCGATTTTGAAGTATAATCTCCACTTTTTTGGTATCGGCATAACAATGCTTAAGACGCGTGCCGTTATAGGTGGTAAATTGAATCAATTGACCCTTAAGCCACAAGCCTGCAATGAAGCCAACAAATGAACTTCCCAACCATGGAATATTGGCAACCGATACTTTTAATGAAATACCTTGGCTAGAAAAATGATTCGTCTGCATCCAAATATAAGCCGAGGGAAAAGAACGCCCCCAATCTTTCTCTAGATAGCCCCGTCCCCCGTCAAAATTGAGGCGTTCCCCTTTATAATCAAGATAACCACTGATACAATGATCCATGCTAACAATTCCATGATAACACTGCATGAATGGCACAAATGAAAAAGGGCCCATTATACCCGGTGAATACCATGGTTTAGGCCAAGGAGTATTTTGATCGAAAGATAATTCCCCTTGCAGGTCGGGCAGCTGTAAACTCAAAGTCTGCTCTGAAAAAAAATTATTGGCTAACTGCAGTTTAAAAACTCGACTATCAGCCTCAAAGTCCGCTAAATCAAAACGGTGGTAACAAGCGGTTTCTTGAATGCCGTCTAGCACCTGAATAAAGGCATGTCCCTGCCCATTTTTATCTAGGGCTATCCCTGGTATAAAGGCAAAAGCTCGGTTTTGACTGGCATTAACTACTTTAAAGTACCAACCTTCAAAGTAATTGCTAGACTGGCCCGGCCCCTGAAATATTTCTGGATTCAATTTTCGGTGTAAGGCGGCAAATAAACCCATTTTTTCTTTAATTTTGATTGTTTGTACAGGTGTGGAGATGTCCTGTCTAAAAAGTTAAACTTAGATAAATCAACAAAGTTGATTGGATGATCTAACAAAAAGTACAATTTAAAAATTCTTTTCACAAAAGTCTGTGTACCTTAGTATAAATTATTGAGATTATGAAATTTGACGAATACCGCATCGATCAACAAATCAAGGACAACTTAAAAGGTCTTGGTTTCAGACGCCCCACAGATATACAATTCAAATCCATCCCGTTCATCCTAAAAGGAGAGGATGTATTGGCTATTGCACAAACAGGTACCGGCAAAACAGCAGCTTATGGTATTCCTGTTATACACAAATTGCACGAACGGAAACTTAAGGCAAGGCGAAAAGATGGTATTAAATGCTTGGTGATGGTTCCGACGCACGAATTAGCCGTTCAAGTATGTACCGTTTTGAACCAATTATCGAATCAAACACGCATTAAAGCCATAAGCTTGTATGGAGGTGTTGACCAAAACCCACAAATTGATGCCCTTGAAAAAGGGGCAGATATTTTGGTGACGACTCCAGGCAGAATGTTTGACTTAAGGGCACAAGGACATCTTGATTTGCATCGTGTAGAAACTTTAATTTTGGATGAGGCCGACCTAATGCTTGCCAAGGGTTTTTTGCGGGACATCAAGGATGTTTTACGCTTCCTCCCTAAACGCAGACAAACCCTGTTTTTTTCGGCTACCATCGACAAAGAGATTAAAAAATTAGCCTACGAATTGATTCAGCAATCGGCTATTCGTATTCAAATATCCCCACACAACCCCGTAGCCAGAAATGTACATCATTGTGTTGCCTACATAGAAATGGACGACAAAAGGTACTTTTTAGAACGCTTGTACAGAGATTTTAAAAAAGCTAAGATACTGGCCTTTGTTCGTACAAAGGTGCGCGCTGAACGAGTCGCAAAAGCCATGCAGCGTGTAGGTGTTGATTGCCTTTGCATGCACGGCGACAAGAGTCAAGAAATGCGCAAAAACACTTTAGAAGAATTTAAATCGTCTAAAGTCCGTTTGCTAATCGCTACCGATGTTAGTGCCCGAGGTATCGACATTCCCGATGTAGATTATGTGATCAATTATGACCTGCCGGAACTTCCTGAGAATTATGTACATCGAGTGGGCCGAACAGGTCGGGCACATCAAAAAGGAGAAGCAATCGCTTTTTGCAGCGAACACGAACAGCCCCTTTTACAAGAAATTGAATTTTACCTGGGCAAAAAAATTGAACTGCTTACCATCCAAAAAAACGATTATTTAGATACACTCGAATTGACCAAAGACACCAAGGGCTTGGATTGGAAAGCTTTGATTGCTGCTGAAATGAAAAAAGCAGAAGAAGATGCCAAAAAATACGGCAAAAAGCCTCACAAGAAACGCAAAAAAAGACCCTAATTTAAAGCCGCTACAGCCATGCTACAGTAATGAATTCGTTTTTATAAATGAAGCGTACTCAACGCTAAATAAACTATGCAAACAGACTTCAAGCCTTGTATACAACAATTATACACCCTATTTTCGTCAGGTGCCCCTCCACAAACATTGATAGGTTGTCCTTGTTGTACCACAACCTTGACACAAACAAAATGGCATCAAAACGACGTAGCTTTAATTGATGCTAGCAGTATCTCTGATTATACATTCAAGGCGATGAGTACCTATGGAACGGTCGAAAATTTCCGTTATTTTTTGCCTCGTATTTTAGAATTACTTGCTTCGCAACAACTACAAATTGATCGTAGTTTGGTTTGGTCAAAACTTAAATATGGTCAATGGACAAGTTGGCCTATTCGAGAAGTGGCCGCGATTCGACAGTTTTTGGAAGTCTATTGGAACAATCACTTAATGCAAACAACTGATTTTGACAGAGACACTTTATTGGAATTATACGATTTGACAAAAAATATTAAATGGATGTTAGAACTTTGGTCTTTGGATTACAAAAGCCCGGCATTCAAAAAAACATTACAATTGGTGGTCGACTATGCAAGCCCGAATGGTTTTAAAAAATCTGACTGGCTTATTGAAGAAGCTGACTTAAATATTCTTAACCAATGGTTGTCCAAAAATAGTGTATCCTGGGAAGAAGCCCTATCCTATTACGAAGCAGTGGACCCGTTAATGGCAGAATTAATTATAGCAGCAATCTATGCCTACACTTTATAACACACAATAAATCATGCTTTTATTGATTCATTTGACGGACAACTTCGTCTGTTATACGTTCGCTATAACTGTTAATCTTCCAATGTCCCGGGCTCCATCCTTTTATAAACCGGTGAAAATCTGCCCAGGCAATTCGATACATAGGACGCCATTCTCTTTCGATTTCTTGCCCTTCGTAGGCATGCGGACGAAGCGCTAGCTGCAATTGCTCGAAATAATAATTAAGAAGGACAGTCTCTTTTTTTTCGCATTCATTTTCATCCATGCAGCTTCCAATTAAATAAGCTAAGTCTTTCATCCCACAACCGGCCCCTACATACTGAAAATCAACTGCCGAAACTTGGCTGGTATCTTTTGAAAACAAGAAATTGGCAATTTTGGCATCTCCATGCACAATACTTTGATAATGACAGTTATTAAGTAGGCTATCGATTGCTGTAGCTGCTTGTTGGAGTGCTTTGTCGTCTAAAGCTTTTAGTTCTTCCGGGCGCGTTGCTAAATGCCAATAAGTTCCTATCGGCCATAGTCCGACAGGACGTTGATGCATAAAAGTAGCATGAAAACATGCCAGCCATCGAATACAAACCTTCAGCTGTTGCCCATTTAGCTGTTGCAAGCGCAGCGGAAATCCACAGGTACTTAAATCTTCCAAAACAAGAATAAGTGCATCCTCTACCCTTCCCTGTGCTACACATTGAGGGACAGCAGCCATTTGGCAACGACTAGCATAATGCTGATACCAATAGTGTTCTACTTGATACGAACGTAGCTTACGACTATGCCCCAAAGTGCTGTTCCAACCGCGAGGATGTTTTTGATGCGCAGAAGATTGGATAATTTTAACCACCACAGAGGTAGTTTCAGCCCCTAGCAGCCCTATTCTTAAAATCTGTCCGTAGTTGCTCCATACGTTCTGAATCAGGCTAATATTTGTTAGCTTGCTAGCACCAGTGTTTTCTAGTAAAAATTGTTCGGTTTCTAGAGATATTTTCATGTAATATTGCCGAATAAAAAAACGACCAAGCAGGTACTTGATCGTTTTTTGAGGATATTAATTAATCTAATTCTACATATTGTTCCTCATCCGGTTCTTCTTCTGCGTCAAGCAAGGCTAGATGAGAATGATTGAAGAAGCGGTTCAAAAGCATTCGTACAGGTACTAAAAATGCAATAAACAATGGAAAAAGTATTGCTAAAGCACTTGTTTTAACCAACCACAAGACGGCTAAAGATAAAGTCTGTATAAAGGTATATTTATGAACTTCTTTGGCGGGTACTGCGCGCAAATAATAGGTAGCAGGGTATTTGAGCGGGTCCATAAACCACAACTTGAGTCGTTCGAAGAGTTGATTTCCTTTCATAGAAGCGATACCCATATACAAAAACAATCCAAAGAGTACCGACATTGGAATTAATTTGAGGAAGGACAATAAAAGCAAACTAAGCCCCACTAAAACGTGTACCAACAGACCGGTTGTTCTTGTTTCCACCGTTCCGGTAATTACTTCTTCTCCCTCTTTTTCGTCGACTTTGACCAAAGACCGAACATGATTGAGTGAACGAACAGTTGCTGCAACCATCCAAGGAAGCCCTAACAATGAACATAGACCAACTAAAAACGCAACAACCAATAAATCGAGGTGGTATCCCGCGCCTTTTTTAAGTTTGTATTGACTATGATTGACTAGGCGGACGGTGATATTTTGATCGAGGTAAAGTAAAATACTGAGTAAGATAGCAGGAATTATACTCATCCAAAACACCCACATAGGGGCGTCAAAAGGATTCACAAACCAGCCTCTTTTTTCACTTTTTTGCAAAATCGCCTCCTTAGAATTACCCTTTAGTTCATTCAACTCAGTTTGAGCAGCAGCTGACATAGCCGACATAGCTACCGTTTCCTCCGAAGAATTAAGTAGTGAAGGATTGAGTTCAATCGCCTCACCTAATTCATCTGAGATATTAAATTCTTGTTGAACCGCTTCGCTTATAACATAAGAAGACGGTTCTAGCTTTTCGGGAACATCTAGACGATTAATGTCAATATCCTTGAACTGTAAAGAAACAAATAACATAAGTAAAATAGCAATCGTTGTCCCGAAGTCGGCCAAAAACTCTCGTGTTTTTCTACGTAAATAGACCCCGCTACGCATACTCGAAAGCGTGGTGCCGATATAATAAGTTCCTAAGGCCAATAAAAGGCTCAAAAAAGCTTTGTCGTAGGGAATTAGACCACTCGCATCGACATGAAAGCCGGCCAGCATTTTTTTGACTGCTTCGTAGATAAAGATTAAACTAATAAGGGCTGCAAAAGTATCGTCGGTGAATCGGGTAAAAAACCGAATCCATGAGCAAGCATCAATAAGTGCTAAAATGATTAAAAAAGCCATCGTCCACAAACCAATACAAGCCAAGGCAGGCAGGTAGGGTATATTGTACTGAATACATAAAGGGTACAACAAGCCCATGAAAACTATTACCGGGCCAGTACTTCCGAGGATAGTTAGTGGTTGACCGCTAAAAAGCGCATATAAAACACCACATAAGGCGGTAGCCACAATCATTTCGGTAACCCCTACAGCACCGTTCGTTTGTACTTCTAGCAAGCCACCAAAAGCAATAGCCGGTGCCAAACAAGCAAAATAAAGAAAAAAGATAGAGGCCAAACTTTTGCTATTAAGACCATCTTTGTAATCCTGAACATAGGTACTGAGTGTTCGTTTAACATCCTTCATTAATCCCCCTGCAAAACGTCCCGTAGGCTGTAACTCAGGTGGAATATGATGTTCGAAATTCACCTCATCTTTGACAAAATTTTCGTAAAGCTGAGCAAATTCATCAGCAGTCTGCACCGCCAAAAACTGCTCTTTCATTGTTTTCTCAGCGAGTATATTTGAAAACTCCGTAGCTTGTGCAGTATGTTGATGCGTCTTTTTGGGGCCAAAAAGCAGCCAAATAAACCGAACGGGTAAGCCATCTTTTCCGGTTATAGAACTAAGTTCTTGACCTGTTCTAATAATCACTTCTACATTTTTGATATTAGGCGAATGATGATGAATCACCGCCACCCCATTTTCAACAGCATCAATCAAGTTTGATTGTTGAAGCTGAATGTCAAGTTCTGCTTGGGTATCTTTGGTTAATTTTTCATGCTTTTGTAGTAAATCAAGGACATTCTGAAGCACCTCATCAAGGGAGGAACCGTCAACGTCAAATACAAATTCTACATCTTTAAAAGCTTCATTAGAAAGATTCTTGATTCTCATAAATTAAATTTGATAGTAATGCTATTGAAACAGATAGTGATCTCCTTTAATATCATAATAAAACATCTATTAATGAAATATATTCACTTATTTCCGCTATAATGGCATCAAATAATTTCCATTATGCACCAAGGAGCATCCCTAATCTTTAGCTATAATAGGGTTTAGAATAGCTTGAAATCACATCTGCAAAAGAGTTTCATAAAGGGCAAGAAAAGGTAGTGATTATTCTACAATAAGGCCATCCTGTTCTGCTGCAAAAACGGTAAAATATCCCGGCTTGTATATATATTTGATATTTAAAATTTATTGGAGGGGGTAACAAATCATTAAAAACTGTATTAAAATGTATAAACCAACCACCATAACATGTACAGAATAAGCGCATTTATTTCATTTATGCTTCTTTTATCCGCTTGCAGCATTCACGATCGAATCGAAATTTCATTACTCAAAAAATCCAATGTTTTTGAACTAGAACGGAGTACTGCTGAAACCACTAACTATTTAGTAGCCCATGCCAAAATAGAACTAAAAGAAGGAAGCAGTCTAAAACATCGGATCATACGTATCAGTAATGCACAAAAAAGCCCCTTGCACTTTATGCAAAGTAACGGAGCTAATTTTCAAAAGTTAATTAATTTGACCCCGCTTTCTTTGTACAAAAAAGGCAGGCATTTAGAAAGCCTAGGACAAAAAATGGCTTCGATAAAAAAATCAAATTATGCTGTGGAACTAGCCAAACATGCAGGTATTTTTAGGATTAACCTACACCTAATTGACTTGGCGCCACTTGGAGAAAATGAATCAATTGAACTAGAAGTAGAATTTGAACACCCTGGCCCGCACCAAATTAACTTAAGTATCTTTGACCCTTCAACTGTAGATGAAGAAGGCGTTCAGTGTATACAGACACCAATTTTTAGCATCGGTTAATGCCTGATAGCAACAACAGTTATTCTACTTTGATTAATCGCATTACATGTCGGTAATCCGTCGTTTCTAATTGTAGGTAATAACTACCTTTTGGCCAATCATCCGTTGACAAATAATAATTGTGGTTTCCTTTGTTTTGTTGCTCAAAACGTTTGCTATGAACTAGTTGCCCCTGACTGGTATAAACCGAAATCTTAAGATCATGCACTTGATTTAATACATAATTTAGCATTACAAATTGATCAAAAGGATTGGGCGCTACACTAAGTACAATAGGAAAGTTTTGGGCAATAGTTTCTGTATTGATGGTATTGCAGGTATCGGCAGGTGGAGCTAAAGGAATATTGGTTTTGGGAAGCGAAGCAACAGAATCTTCTATTACATGATTGGCTGCATGTTCGGTCTTGTATATTTTGGCTAAATACTCCCCGTTATTGTAGGGGTCTTTGATATTGTCCATATACCAAAATTCTGCCTGTGCCCTGCTACTATCAATATCCAACAAAATATAACCGTGACTGGTTAATTCAGCATAATGAACATGTGGGTTAGAGAGCTGCAAAAGCGTAACTGCCTGCTCGGCAGAAGTAAAGCCAAAGGTATTTCCTTCGTCAAAATTGTCACCCGTAATACTCGGCACTACAAATTCGGTGGCAACAGAACCTGCCCCTGTCTGTGGGTCATAATAAGCAGGATTGGTCGATAAATCGCATAAGTCATTGGCAAAAGAACAATGAAAATCACCTGTAACAAACAAGACATTATCAATGTTATTGTCTTTCAGATTATTGTAAAATGTAGTCCGCTCCACCGGATAACCATCCCAGTTTTCGAATACAACGGGGGTGCCAAAAACGCCTAAATGTGCCACCATTAATTGATTCGCGATTACTTTCCATCGCGCCGTTGTGCTATCTAATTGGCTGTTTATCCAGTTCATCTGAACGGGGCCTAACAACCGATGATTAGGGTCTCCGTACAACGAATCACTAACAGAAGCAACAAACCTATCACGATCGTACAATCGAACATCAATGGCATATAAATCTAATAAATTACCAAAGGGTAGGCGTTTCCAATTCTTAAAAAACTCGCTTGTATCGTCACGAATCGGCAACCATTCACGCATTGCCTTAACGGCTGCATATTTACGATCGGAATACAAACCGTGCACCGCGGCATTGTGCCGATAAGAGGTATCACGCAGGGCATCCACAACTATATCATGATCGTCCCAAATAATAACAAAAGGATGCATTTGATGACATCGCATTAAATCGGGGTCAAGGTGGTACTGCGACAAACGGCTTCTGTAATCTTGCAAACGATATACTTCGATATTAGGTTCATGTAAGCGATTACTTGGTCCCCCTGTGCCTTCATAAATATAATCCCCCAAATGAACGACTGCATCTAAATCGTTGCGCGCTGCCAAGTTGCGATAAGCGGTAAAGTATCCTTGCCGATAATCCGAACAAGAGACCACTCCCAAGCGCAATTGATTAACCCAGTTCAGCGGACTTGTTTTGGTACGTCCCACCATCGAATACTGCGTACCAGTTTTGAAACGATAGTAGTAGTAACTATTTGGGTTTAAATTTGTAACATCTACTTTGACGGTATAATCTCGGCTAGGGTCGGTCGAAAGACTGTCGCTTTGTATGATGTTGGTAAATAACAAATCTGTTGCCATTTCCCAATGTACCATAAGTGGATTGTTACTACTGTCTATTGGCGTAACGCGTGTCCAAATAATTACTCGATCAAAAAGTGGATCTCCTGAAGCAACTCCATGATAGAAGGGTTCGTTGCAAGCATTAATGTATTGCACAGAAGCAGCATATTGAGGACGAGTAGTCGACCAATCAGAAGATTGTGCTTGAGAGTAAATTGAATTTATTTGAAAAAAAAAGCCAATTAGTATGAGAGAAAAAAGCATAGGGATGAACGATTGTCAGAAAGTAGAAAAAATTAGGTGCCGATGAACAAAACTAATAAAAAAATTGATGCTTTTGGTAGAAGTGCTTGTAAAGTACCTCATGAAGCTAAGGCAACTGCTTATATTTTTTGGTTTCTTCGCAGGAAATAATTTTGCTAGTTTTTTTATGAATGAGTAAAATTATATTATAAATAATTATAATTTATCTGTCCGATGTCAAATATTACCTGAAACGACGAGGGTTGTTAACTAATTTGTCGTCAAATTGGGTAAATTATTAATCATCCGCATGTAAAAATCTGTTCCATAACCCATCAACTCTTTACTTTTGCTTCATACAAATTACTTTAATGTTTTGCTTCTACTATTTATTACAAAGGGTACAATGCTGTATGCGCAAGTTCCTGTGAGGGCCACTTGTTTTAAGCAAATCATAAAACCCCAAACTCCTATAAGCAAAGAAGGCGAGGCATTCATACAGATAGATTTGCTGCGGTTTTATATTTCTCATTGTTATCTATACCGCGATGCACAAAAAATAGGTGGTAGTACCGATTCGATCTATTTAATAGATTTCGAACAACCAAAGCCTGTACAGTTTGAACTAGACCATCCTAATCTAGTTCCTAACCGTCTGCAGTTTTGTATCGGTGTGGATAGTATAAGTAGCTGCCTAGGGGCCTACGAAGGCGCATTAGACCCTCTAAATGGTATGTATTGGAGTTGGCAAAGTGGCTATATCAATTTAAAACTAGAAGGAACCTATGCCCTAAACCAACAAAAGGAAGCCTTTCAGTACCATATCGGAGGTTATCAATATCCTTACAACGCACTACGCACTGTCGAACTTGACCTAGAAGCAGGCTTGGATTTTATACTGTGTTTAAAAGTAGATTTATTGTTAGAACTGTGGGATTGGAAGCAGACAAAACAGCTGATGCGTCCTTGTCTGTCGGCGCTTCGTTTTGCCGATATACTGGCACAATCATTTGAGATATCTTATGACTAAACTTATACTATACAGTTTATTACTTGCCTTAGGAGGCTTGTCATGGCAAAACTTTAGTGGCAACATAAGCCCACCAAAACATTTTCCTGAATGGGTGTATCCATTTGACAAAAACCCTTTGACCAAGGCAAAAATAACCTTGGGCCGAGTCCTTTTTTACGACCCTATTTTGTCGCGAGACAGTAGTATTTCTTGTGCCTCCTGCCACGCCCCTTTTAATGCCTTTGCACATAGCGACCATGCTTTAAGTCATGGTATAGAAGATAGCATAGGCCGCCGAAACGCAGCAGCTTTGTTTAATTTAGCTTGGCAAAGGCAATTTATGTGGGATGCTGCGATTAATCATTTAGATATGCAAGCCCTAGCCCCTATTCAGCATCAAGATGAAATGGGAGAAAGCTTGACTAAAGTCCTTGAAAAACTGACGAGAAGCAAACGCTACCAACAGCTATTTGAACAAGCTTGGGAAAACCAAGCAATCAGCATTCCCAAAATGCTCAAAGCCCTATCGGCCTTTCAATTAAGTTTGATATCGGCCGGTTCAAAATACGATAAGGTAAAACTTGGAGAAGCCGAATTTAATCCACAAGAAAAGAAGGGCTACCAATTATTTAAATTGTATTGCAACCGTTGTCACCAAGAACCTTTGTTTAGCAATTATCAACTGGCCAATAATGGTCTTGCTATTGATAGTAATTTGATGGATTATGGCCATTTTGAAATTAGTAAAAACAGCAAAGATAAAATGCTTTTCAAGGTGCCTTCCCTGCGCAATTTAAAATATACAATTCCATATATGCATGATGGTCGATTTAATAGCTTAAGGGAAGTACTTCGTCATTACCAACAAGCGCACCCTTATATTTCTCCTTCCACAGATAGTATTCTAAAAAAAGGAATCCCTTTGGATGATATACAAACAACAGATTTAATTGCATTTCTGAATAGCCTCAACGACTTAGCGTTCATTTTAGACCCCAAGCATAGGTTTCCTAAAATATTATTGCAGAAATAAAAAATAGATGACGATAAGCGAGGGTTATTAGCCCTCAATTCGTCTAAAATAATAAAGATTAAAAACGAATAACTATGAAAAAGATCCTTAGTATAGTTTGTCTTGTATGGATGCTTTGTCAACATTTGACGGCACAAACCAATCCTGCTATCACAGCATTCCTTCAGAATAATACAATAACCGGTACTTATTACCTCAATGGAAACAGCAACGCTATTGGTAATAATTTACCCGTAAATTGTCAACAGGTTGAATATTCGGCTACTTATGCTTATATCAGTACTGCGGGCATACCCGCCTACCCGACAGGTCCTTTTCTTGACGGCAACCCTTCTCAAGCGCAAAACCAGACAGCTATTTATCAACTCCCGCTCAATCCTGTTCAAAATACCGGCACTCCAACGGCTACAACCGGAGGAAATATAGGTGTTTTTATCAATGGCGTTTCACTTTTTGATTACCGCGACGGGGTATCTTGGAACCCTAGTACGAATGCCCTTTGCGGAGGCCCTGGCAATCCTCCTTGTCCTGGCGGACCTAATGCCTCAATGGATTGGAACCGAGATGCGATTCCCGCTGAGAAAGATGGATTTGACTGTTCCAAAGGTCATCCGGCAATGGGTAATTACCATCATCATCAAAACCCCTCTGCGTTCAAATTAGACTTGACTGTTATCTCCAGTATTTGTAATTTGTACGATGCCGACGGCTTGTACAGGATTGATAGCACTCAACATGCCCCACTGATTGGTTTTGCGTATGACGGATTTCCGATTTATGGAGCATATGGATACCAAAACACGGATGGAACGGGTGGAATTGTCCGTATTAAATCGAGCTATTCCTTGAAAAACATGAGCACCCGCAACAATGGTCCTGCTGTAAGTACAAGCTACTATTTAGGGTATTTCAGAGAAGATTACGAATATATTACTAATAGTAATCCTGATTATTTAGACCAGCATAATGGACGTTTTTGTATTACTCCCGAGTATCCTCAAGGTACCTATGCTTATTTTTGCACCGTTGACGACCAATGGAATTCAGCCTACCCTTATGCTGTAGGGCCTAGCTTTTATGGTGTCTATGCCAATAGAAAGATTAGTACAATTACCGAATCCACCACGGTATATAGTCCTGCTACTGCAATACAGGAGATAACATCCAAGGATCTTAATTTTACAATATTTCCCAATCCAACCGCTGACCTAATTGCCGTACAAATGAAAGGTTTGGTTCGCTTACCCATGCAGATACAGTTATTTGATATGGCGGGTAAATTAATAAAAAGTAATGCTATTAATCCTGGGCAAACTATTAGTTTTCTTGATGTAGAGACCGTTTACGAGGGCCAATACCTTTTGAAAATCAGCAATGGCCATCATCAAAAATCACAAAAAATTACTATTGTACGTCCTTAAAGACGAAGTTTGAATCAATTTGGAGACGGTAACAAGGTACTTTAGCAGACAAATAAAGGGCTGTAGCTAACAATTTAAACCTAGATTAAGACTGTTCCTCTTGTTGTATTCGTAGTGTTTTGGCCCTCAAATCTTGACCATCGTGACTCCACCCTGGTGCATAAAAGATATATTTTAACTTGTCCGACCAGTTATCAGCACGCTTGACATCGCGCCAAATAGCAGCATATTCATGTGTAATCACGGTTGGGAACTGATAGCTGTTGATATTTTGAGTCAGTCCATAAACTGGCTTGTCTTCTTGGGTTTCTTCCGAAAAAGTACCAAAAATTCGGTCCCATATAATTAAGACTCCTGCGTGATTGGTATCTAAGTATCGAATATTAGAGGCATGATGTGCCCGGTGATGCGAAGGAGTGTTAAAAATAAACTCGATTGGCCTAGGAAGCTTTCGTACTAGCTCGGTATGAACAAAAAACTGATAAATTAGATTAATAGACATCATGGTAAGCATCAGTAAGCCATCAAATCCAAGTAGCGGAATCCACAACCAAAATAGGTATTTATGGGCCCTTTCACCCACCCCTTGACGCAAAGCTGTACCATAGTTAAGGTAAACTGAAGAATGATGATTGACATGTCCAGCCCAAAAGAGACGTACTTCATGATTCATTCTATGAAACCAATAATAGGCAAAATCATCGGCAAAAAACAACAGTACTAAGGCCCACCACTGACGTTCTATTACATCTCGAAGAGGGCTTATATCATGCAGCATTTCAAAAGCAAACAAAGCAGCCAATTTAAATCCAAATTCAAAGAAAAGCGTTACAAGCCCCATTACAATTGAAGTGGTGGTATCTTTTTTGTCGTATAAGCCCAATTGCCTTTGATGACTGTACCAAGCCTCGGCAAACATCGTGAACAAAAAGATGGGCGTAGCAAAAAGAAGCAGTTGGTCGTTGAGTAATTTTTCGAGAATAGCTTGCATATAATTGGGTTAAAATTGTTGATGACTTGGCTACTAAAATAACAAAAATAATTGACTCTAGTAGGTAAAAGCATTCTTCAAGAGAATTCTTGGTTGAAAGCGCTCAAAAAAAGACATAAAAAAGGCGAAACATTGGAAGTTTCGCCGGCATCGCAATAAAATAACAGCTGTTCCAAAGTTATATGGAACAAATCAACTTTAGTACTGCAAAGATATTTTTGATTCAACAGCTTTAAGGCTAATTAGTCGAAGACAAATAATTGATATAATGGTAGATTAATATAAATTATTAAAATAAAACTGTACCTTATCTAAAGTAAAAGAAGACGAACCACCTTTTGTGTTTCGCCTGTCTTTTAAAGTTATCTCTAAACTGACAATAAAAAGATAACATTCCACACTTCGCATTTTTTATTCTTGAAGTCTAAAAGGCGAGACACCCAATTTATCCCGCCTTTTTAAGCAATAAAATAATTTCCACAGATGGAAATGACTCAATTTTTGTACTGTTTTATTTTATTGTTTCGACTTGTTATGTTGTATGAACTTGATATTACAATAATACGGCATTGATAGCGGCAACAAAACCACAAAAATGATTATTTATCAGATTTTTTACTGGTTTTTAAATTCATAAAAACCTATAAATCAAAACGATAGCTAAAAATAATATCTGATTTTATATGCTCTAAAACAAAAAAACGGGCAAACAAATAATTGCTTGCCCGTTTGTAATGTACAAAGAGTACTTTATAAAGTCCCTCTTCTAGCCTGTTCGGCTTCGATAGACTCAAACAAAGCCTTGAAGTTTCCTTTTCCGAAAGATTGCGCTCCTTTTCGTTGAATTATTTCGAAAAACATAGTCGGACGATCAACGACAGGTTTGGTGAAAATTTGAAGTAGGTAGCCCTCATCATCTCTGTCTACGAGAATTCCTAATTCTTTAAGCTTAAGGATTTCTTCATCGATTTCCCCCACTCGGTCAAGGACTGTATCATAGTAAGTACCTGGTACATATAAAAATTCAATTCCTCTTGCCGTCATTTCCTTGACGGTACCCAAAATATCATCAGTAGCTACCGCAACATGCTGAATACCTGCCCCCTGATAGAAATCAATATATTCTTCAATTTGTGATTTTTTCTTTCCTTCAGCAGGTTCATTTATTGGGAATTTAACCCGGCCGTTTCCATTACTCATCACCTTAGACATCAAGGCTGTATATTCTGTAGAAATATCATTATCGTCGAAAGAAATAAGATTGGCGAAACCCATAACTTTGGCATAGTAATCTACCCATTTATTCATTTGTCCCCAACCAACATTTCCTACCATGTGGTCAATGTATTTTAGACCTACTGGCTTGGGATTGTAATTAGACTCCCAAACTTTGAATCCGGGAAGAAAAACTCCGTGATAATTTTTACGTTCTACAAAGATGTGTACGGTTTCTCCGTATGTATAAATGCCCGAACGAACCACTTCGCCATGTTCATCTTTTTCTACGGTAGGTTTCATAAAATGAATACCGCCTCTTTTGATCGTTTCTTCGTAGGCTTTAGTGGCATCGTCTACCCACAAAGCGACTACTTTAACACCATCACCGTGTTTTTTGATGTGATCGGCGATAGGACTGTCTTCAACCAAGGGTGTGGTTAATACCAAACGAATTTTGTCCTGAACTAAAACGTAAGAAGTGCGATCTTTGACACCCGTTTCCAATCCTGAATAGGCCAACGACTGAAAACCAAAAGCTGTTTTGTAATAGTGTGCAGACTGTTTGGCATTTCCAACGTACATTTCTACATAATCTGTACCCATTAACGGCAAGAAGTCCTCTGCTTCTGCAAATATTTTTTCGATTCCGTAAGAGGTATTGTCGATATTTTTTAAATTTTCCATGACATTTTTTTTGTAAATAATAAGATAAATAAGCGCAATCTACTGTATAAAATGAATACTTACCACATAGCACTGCTTTGAATCCCCAAAAGAAATCTCTTTCTGATGGAAACAATTAAAAGACTAATGTATTGAAACAAAGTATTTTGCACTATTAGTGGTTTAACCAGGATAAATAATACTCGGGATCTTGAATATCCAAAGCCTGCTGTGTAATTTGAAAAGGTTTGTAAGGATCAATCATCACCGCTAATTCTTCGGTGTCTTCTAATCCGATACTCCGTTCGGCAGCACCTGGATGAGGACCGTGTGGAATACCTCCGGGATGTAGGGTAATCTGCCCTCTTTCTATATCATTACGGCTCATAAAATCACCGTCTACGTAGTAGAGGATTTCGTCAGAATCGATATTTGAATGGTTGTAAGGAGCAGGAATCGCCTTGGGATGATAATCGTACTTTCTTGGACAAAAAGAACAGACTACAAATCCAGCCCCCGAAAATGTTTGATGTACCGGCGGTGGTTGATGCACTCGGCCAGTGATAGGCTCAAAATTATGAATCGAGAAAATATATGGATAATGATAACCGTCCCAACCGATTGCATCAAATGGATGCGTAGCATAAGTATACGGAAAAATCATTCCTTGTTTTTTGATTAAAACCTTAAAATCGCCAGTTTCGTCATAGGTTTTTAAATCTTGAGGTGTACGGATATCACGTTCACAAAAAGGAGCATGTTCCATCAGCTGCCCTTGTTCGTTTTGATACCTACGTGGAAATCGTATTGGACTAAAAGATTCTGTTACCAACAAACGATTTTCAGCGGTTTCAAATTCAATTTGGTAGATAGTACCACGTGGCAAAACAATATAGTCGCCGTATTCAAATGGCAAATCACCATAGATAGTATGCACGACACCCTTTCCTTCGTGCACAAACAATAATTCATCGGCATCGGCATTCTTAAAAAAGTAATCCATTTTGGCATTTGTAGGTGCTGCCACAGCAACGGTAAGATCGTTGTTAAACAACAATGTTACCCTACTTTTGAGGTAATCATCGTTGGGTGGCACCTTGAATGTCTTGAGAGACAAAGCTTTAAGATTTTTTTCGATGGCAGCCACAGGTGCCACGGAATAAGGCTCCGCTACAGCTTTGACTAAGGTAGGAGGATGGGCATGATAAATAAGCGAATAGGTCGCTGAAAAACCTTCGGTACTGACCAATTCTTCTGCATACAAAGCGCCATTTGCTTTGCGAAATTGGGTGTGCCTTTTGGGTGGAATGCTTCCTAATTTAGAATAAAAAGCCATTGCTTTAGTTTTGTGTGTAGAATGATGCTAAATTTACGAAAAAGAATGTATAAAAGTAAAAAATTAAGGTGAGGGTTGTTTGGTTTAGACGGATTTATATTAAGCTTAAACACTAAAATTTAGTATTAATTTTGACCCTCTTATCTCTAAAATTCATTTAAAATAATGTAAAACAGCACTATAGAGACAAATTGACTTGTCTTACAAAGACTAAAAAACTAGGCTTTTTTATGAAAAAATTTGATGAAGAATTGGGATTAGCCTACAAAAATTAATGGTATAGCGCCTAGGAATATGAACATAAGCTGCGGTTCAACCACCCAAGATTGCTGCTAAATAATAACGATACTTTTGTGTCCGGTACGTGCATCTACTGATGTAAACGCTACTCCAGAAATAAGCAGTTAAAAAGCTATTTGATACGCTGTAGTCCCAAAGTGAAACCTGTACTAAAACAGCGTTTGCACCTGCTTTATAAAATTATAGAACAAATCCGGCATTATAATTATTGGAAGAACAAAGCCCCAGACCGAGCCCCAATAATGCGCATCGTGTCCGATATTGTCCCTACCTTTTTTGCTCATATACGCCGAATAAAATAGATAAGCTAATCCGAATACTACGGCAGGGAATTTGATGCCGGGGATAAAAATAAGGCCCATATTGGCTGTCGGAGCAAGTAAAATAAAACTAAAAACAACGGAAGATACCGCCCCCGAAGCACCTAGTGCACGATAATGTGCGTTATCCTGATGTTTGTAATAGCTATAAAACGAAGACATGGCTAAACCACTTACGTACATTGATAGGTATACTATCGGACCCAAAGCCGGTCCCCACAAAATTGTAAAAGTCATTTCCACCTGTGCCCCAAAGGCATATAAAACATAGCCATTGAATAATAAATGTATCCAATCTGCATGAATTAAACCATGACTAAAAAACCGGTACCACTCTTTGTAGTTTTTAATGGTATGCGGATGAAATATCATTTTATCTTTCATCTCATAATCTTCCATTGCTCGATAAGATGTATAGATTGTTATAAGCAATAACAAATAAGTCATAGGCGCCTCCCACAGTTTAGGTTCACCCATCAAAAACAGTTCATTCATTTATTGTTGATTTAGGATACTTAACCCCATTTAATAGCCTCAACGAGGGTTTATTGAAGGGCAGAGATTATTTTGTCGTTGAGAATGTCTGATTCTATCAATCCATCACGCAATCGAATTATACGATGCGCATGTTCGGCGATGTCCGGTTCGTGGGTTACCAAAATAACCGTATTGCCGTTGTTGTGAATTTGTTCAAACAAGGCCATGATTTCAAT
The DNA here is from genome assembly GCA_905480485.1 of uncultured Aureispira sp. Classification (GTDB taxonomy): domain Bacteria; phylum Bacteroidota; class Bacteroidia; order Chitinophagales; family Saprospiraceae; genus Aureispira. The sequence goes on along the minus strand of CAJQQM010000083.1, from coordinate 1,849 downwards.
CGAAGTTTTGGAATCAAGGTTTCCTGTTGGTTCATCAGCCAATATGATAGAAGGGTCGTTGACCAATGCCCTTGCTACGGCTACACGCTGACGTTGACCACCCGATAGTTCGTTCGGCTTGTGGTCGGTGCGGTCGCCCAATCCGACCGACTCGAGCACTTGCTGTGCTTTGTCCAATCGTGCAGACTTTTTCATGCCCGAATAGACCAATGGTAAAGCAACATTTTCGAGGGCTGACAAACGAGGTATTAAATTAAAGGTTTGAAAAACAAAACCTATTTCCTTATTCCTAATCTCAGCCAATTCGTCATCAATGAGTTCGCTTACATTTTCGTTATTGAGCAAATAAGCCCCTGAGGTAGGTGTATCCAAACAGCCCAACATATTCATTAGTGTTGATTTGCCCGAACCAGAAGGCCCCATCAAAGCAACGTATTCATTTCTGTTAATCGTCAAATCAACGCCATTTAGCGCTTTGACCAGCTGTTCTCCCATTTCATAAAATTTTCGAACGGCAGTTATTTCAATAACTTTCTGCATAGTTAATTTTTATTCTTTTGCTACAAATTCAAGACAAACCGAATTGATACAATAGCGGGTACCCGTAGGCGGCGGGCCATCGTTGAAAATATGGCCTAAATGTGAATTACAACAAGAACACAACAATTCGATGCGGTTCATGCCGTGGCTGTGGTCTGTTTTTTGCACAATGTTGGCTGTTTCTAGTTCTCCCCAAAAAGCCGGCCACCCACAACCCGAATGATATTTGTTGCTTGAATCAAACAAAGGGGTCTTGCAAGCATTACACAAATAGGTACCAAGGGCATCATGGTCGTTGTACTGCCCTGTAAAGGGACGTTCGGTACCCGACTTTCGCAAAACATGAAACTCCAAATCGTTGAGTTGTGCCTTCCACTCTGCTTCCGTTTTTTGAATTTTTTTCATTGTGATATTGTATTTTTATCTAATCTAAGTGACTTTGTTGTTAATTGATAATAATATCGACAAAAGTTGATGATATTATGATGAATCGCTGCGCCGCCTAATTAAAACACCAAAAGCAGAAAATTGTTAAACGATTCAGCCTTCGATTTTCTACACAAAAAAAGATTCTTTACAATTTCAAAATCTGTTTCAAAAGCGAATGAATAAGGCTAATTTGTTATAATTTTTAGTAATAATGATTTTAAATGAACAAATCGTGCTGTTTAGCATTAATTTTGTAAGTTTAGTCTTGGCACAAATCTTTATTTATGTATCATTCTTCAATATTATTCATTTTTTTTATTGGCAGCTTCTTTTTATTATCCTGCGAAAAAGAGTTCGACCCTGAAACGACCTTTGACGGACCTCAATTGGTAGTTGAAGGTTATATTCAGGTTGGCCCAAATGCATTGCCTCCCTACGTGCTTCTGACCAAAAGTGTTGAGTATAGTTCTAGCATTAACAGTGGCACCCTCAATGATTTGTTTGTACACGATGCTGAAGTACGGATTTCGGATGGCGACAGCAGCATAATCTTACAAGAACTTTGCATCAGCGATTTATCGGTACTACCACCCTTGTTACAAGAGGCTATATCTCAAGCGTTAGGCCTGCCTCCTATCGATTCTGTAGCCTTAGATATTTGCGTTTATACCAATATTTTTGCCGCCGTTGGTATTGGTTTGAATATTGCATCGGGCAGACGTTACGACTTAGAAATTGTTGCACAAGGATTTGATACTTTGCGGTCTAGCACTGAAATACCTATGCCGGTACCTATCGACTCTCTTAGCTACGCCAATCATCCGGGTTATCCTAACTTTGATTCTTTGGTTGAAGTGCTTGCCCACTTTAAAGACCCTCT
>CAJQQM010000082.1 GCA_905480485.1 uncultured Aureispira sp. | reverse complement strand
TTTTCGATTCAAGCGTGTTGAAAAATGAAAATTACAGTAATGACAAGCTTTTTTACAAAAGGGAATATGTATATAGATACCGGACAGAATAATTATTTTAATTATGAAAGTAAGATACATGAAACGAAGAACCTCCTATTGTAGTTGATTCAAAAAACACCAGCGTTCGTGATCAAAGATAAAATTAATGTAGCAATTTAAGTGCATTGGTCAAAAAATAGAAATGATCGACAAAACATACTACGAAGCGATTAGGGACTATACAAAGATGAAGTCATTCCTTTTTAACCAATAAATGTTTATAAACAATTGTTTTTCAGTGCAAAAAAAATATACCTAAACAAATGCTATTCCTAAATCTCTAAACATCCGAGCCACAGATTTACACCTTTTTTAGGCTATTATTAAATAAAATATTTATTGACGGTCAATTAGTTTGCAACTATAGTCTAAAAGTATACCTTCGTGCTTTTTACAAGAGAGAAGCTAATGAAAAACTATATAAATACCTTGAGTCCCAATCCCAAAAATGACCTTTTATCTGGTCTGACTGTAGCCCTTGCTTTGGTTCCTGAAGCCGTTGCGTTTTCGTTTGTAGCAGGAGTAGACCCAATAGTTGGGCTTTATGGTGCCTTTATGATGGGCCTAATCACCGCAATATTTGGCGGTAGACCAGGTATGATATCCGGTGCAACGGGTGCTATGGCCGTGGTAATGGTACATATGATTCAAGAAGGAAATGCTGTCGGGCTTGGCCTCGAAAACCCTGTTCAAAACCTAGGGGTGCAGTGGTTGTTTATTACCCTACTCATCGTAGGTTTACTACAAATCTTAGCGGGAGTTTTTCAGTTAGGAAAATTTGTCCGTCTCATCCCACATCCTGTAATGATGGGTTTTGTAAACGGTCTAGCAATCGTTATTTTCTTATCCCAACTCAACTTGTTCAAAACCAACTTTCAAGGGGAACTTGTTTGGTTGAAAGGTGCCGAAATGGGTATTATGATGGCTTTAGTTGCGCTGACAATGGCCATTATGTATTTACTTCCCAAAATAACTACAAAAATCCCTGCTGCATTATTTGCGATTCTAGTGGTGGCAAGCATCACTATATTTGGCAAGTTAGATGTTGGTACAGTAGGTTCTTTTATCCGTGACGGTGGTGGTGTAGATGGACTCAAAGGTTCTTTGCCTCATTTTCAAACACAGCTTTGGGGTTTTGTTGGCAGCCTTAATGGTCATTGGAGTTTGATTATCTCTACCGCATTTATTTTAGCTGCTGTTGGGTTGATCGAATCCTTAATGACCCTTAATCTTATCGATGAATTAACAGATACTCGAGGAAATGGTAATCGAGAATGTATCGCACAAGGTGGTGCAAATATATTGAACGGACTTTTTGGAGGCATGGGTGGCTGTGCAATGATTGGTCAGTCAATCATCAATGTCGATTCTGGTGGACGAGGACGTTTGTCGGGTATCACTGCCGCTATTACATTATTATGTTTTGTACTTTTTGGTGCATCGCTTATCGAACAGATACCTATCGCTGCTTTAGTGGGGGTCATGTTTATGGTCGTCATAGGTACTTTTGCCTGGAGTAGTTTTAGGATTATCAATAAAATTCCAACAGCAGATGCCTTTGTATTAATTGCGGTTTCGGCCATTACAGTATGGATGGATTTAGCTATTGCAGTATTGGCTGGAGTTGTTATGTCAGCCCTGGTATTTGCCTGGAAAAATGCGACGATGATACGTGCGCGCAAAAAAATGAAAGGGGACGGGACCAAGGTATACGAAATATGGGGACCTTTATTTTTTGGGTCTGTCCAAACATTCAGTTCAAAATTTGATGCTAGTAATGACCCGCAAAAAATCGAAATTGATTTTATAGAATCAAAGGTAAGTGACCACTCAGGAATAGAAGCAATTCGAAGTATTGCCAATAAATACTTAGACCTGAACAAAAAAATAAAACTAACGCATTTAAGTCCCGAATGCAAAACGCTACTCTTAAAAGCCAATCCAAAATTTGAAACTATTATCGAAAGTTCTATAGACGACCCTAGATACTACGTTGTAACAAGTGAGATGGACTAAGTCAAAGCATCTACAGCATCCACAGTTAATTGGTGTACTCAAGAAGCATACGATACCCTTTAAGAATTGGGGGTAGGCATCTATTTTTGAACGACTATTTTTGCCTAAAAAAACCTAGGTCTATAGTGGTAATGGTAGCAAATAGCGATGGTTTGTGGTATTCTCGGGGATTTAGATTATCTTGTTGAAGTATAATGACTCCTAAAGCAATGAAAAAAATCTTTTTAATCCTGATGGCCGCCATTTTCAATCAATGCACCACTGCCCACGACCCTTATATTGCTCCCGATGCCTTTGTAAAAGTGGAGGGCAATCAATTTACGATTAAAGATAAACCCTATCGTTTTATTGGTACAAATTTTTGGTACGGCATGCACCTAGGCCTTGCTCAAAACAGGGCGCGTTTGTGCAGAGAACTTGATCATTTACAAAAGCTAGGCTGTACCAACTTGCGTATTATGGTTGGTTCAGAAGGTCCTGCTACCGAAAAATACCGCGTCCAACCTCCTTTGATGACCGAACCTGGCATCTATGATGAACGACTGCTCGAAGGACTTGATTTTTTGTTAGTGGAAATGCGCAAAAGAGGTATTTATGGTGTATTGGTATTGGGCAATTTTTGGCATTGGTCGGGAGGCTTTGCTCAATATTTGGCCTGGGCCAAAAACAAACCGATACCCTACCCCTCGCTTAAGGGAGGTATTTCATGGGCTGTATATATGGACTTTACCTTTAAGTTTTATGGCAACCTGCAAGCCAAAACCTGGTTTAGAAAGCATATTAGGAAAATAATAGGCCGCCAAAATAGTATAAGTGGTTTAGCCTACACAAAAGACCCTACAATAATGTCTTGGCAACTAGCCAACGAACCTAAATGTGGCATTCGAGTGCATAATTACAGACGGTGGATACGCAACACGGCCCGACTCATCAAAAATTTAGATCCTAATCATTTAGTGTCGACCGGTAGCGAAGGCATTATGTCAGAATCATTATTGGGTAACCGAGCCAAAAACTATCGCAAAAACCATGAGGTAGGAATCGACTATCTAACGGCACATATATGGATTCAAAACTGGGGCTGGTACCAACCCAAAAAGCCATCTTCAATTGATTCTGCACAGCAAAAAGCCTTAGCTTATCTAGGAAAGCACCTAGACATAGCGAAAACTATGAATAAGCCACTGGTTTTGGAAGAATTTGGGATAGCCCGCGACCTCGAAAGCTATGAATTAACGGCCCCTACCCTTCAACGCGATCAGTATTATACTCTTATGTTCGAACAACTCACCAAAGGAATTAGCAAAGCAAGCAGTTTGCAAGGTATTAATTTTTGGGCCTGGGCCGGAGAAGGAAGGCCTAGTGCTCCAAAATCGATCTATACCTCAGGAGATGATCTGATAGGAGACCCCCCACATGAATATCAAGGTTGGTACTCGGTGTATAATACAGATGTGAGTACACTCGAATTGATCAAAAAATACAACAAGCATCTTATATCCTACAACTAATAGACATCACAACGAACTTGTTCTTCTGATTTATCATCATTTTTGCTATCTTGCAAATCGTTAACATACCATTTATTGATCTATCCATAATTAAAAACGAATGAAAACGAGAATTAGCTTTCTACTATTTAATTTATTGATTCCCTTTATCAGCTTTTGCCAAGATACAGCCGAAAAAGGTATTGATGAACGCATCAATGAAGTATTCGAACCAATAGCAGCAACCGTTGGCGGCATAGTATTCTATAGCATTACCGTTGCAGGCAATACCATACCTATTGTATTAATTGTTTTGATAGGAGGAGCACTTTTCTTTACATTATATTTCAAATTCCCCAATATTCGTTACCTCAAACTTGCTGTAAAAACAGTTAGAGGTGATTTTTACGACCCAAATCAACCAACAGAAGAGCTCAAAGTTTCGGATAATACTAGAGCCGATATTTTAGACGACAATCCGGATACGATTCGCGACGAATCAGCCCAAGGAGAAGTAACGCCCTTTCAGGCATTAACCGCAGCTTTGTCGGCAACGGTAGGCTTAGGTAACATTGCCGGTGTAGCGGTAGCCCTATCCCTAGGAGGGCCTGGTGCTACTTTCTGGATGATACTCGCTGGTTTATTGGGAATGGCGACCAAATTCACGGAGTGTACTTTGGGGGTCAAATACCGCGACATTGACGCTGACGGTACGGTACACGGTGGCCCAATGTACTACCTGAGTAAAGGTCTCAAAGAAAAAGGCTTGGGTGGACTAGGCAAAGTCTTTGCTGTCTTTTTTGCCATTATGTGTGTTGGTGGTTCGTTTGGCGGCGGCAATATGTTTCAGGCCAATCAAGCAGCTGCTCAATTTATAGGTACTTTTGGTATTCAGTCGAGTAGTGCTGGCTTTATTTTTGGGGTAATTGTTGCCTTTTTAGTAGGTATTGTGATTATTGGAGGCATCAAAAGAATTGGACAAGTTACCGAAAAAGTAGTCCCATTTATGGCGGTCCTCTATGTCGGAACTGCTTTAATTATTATTTTCATTAATCTTACATCAATTCCCGCAGCATTTGGTCTCATTTTCTCAGGAGCCTTTTCATCGACGGCAATCGCCGGCGGTTTTGTAGGCGTTTTAATACAAGGATTTCAAAGAGCAGCCTTCTCCAATGAAGCGGGTGTAGGTTCAGCCGCTATTGCACACTCTGCCGTTCGAACTTCACATCCTGCAAGTGAAGGAATGGTTGCTTTGCTTGAACCATTTATCGATACCGTTGTAATATGTACAATGACGGCTTTAGTGTTGATTGTGACCAATATTGATGGTGGATTTATGACCTACGGAGTAAAAGCACCGGATGGTGTAGGCGTGACCTCTATGGCCTTTGAAAGCACAATAGGTGGTTCATCATACATCCTTACAATTGCGGTAATTTTATTTGCTTTTTCTACCATGTTGTCTTGGTCTTATTACGGTCTACAAGCCTGGAAATTTCTTTTTGGCAAAAGCAAAGTAGCTGACTTAACCTACAAAATACTCTTTTGTATTTTTGTGGTAATCGGTGCTTCTATTAGCCTTGGTGCTGTAGTAGATTTTTCAGATGCTATGATATTTGCGATGGTATTTCCCAACATAATTGGACTACTTATTTTAGCCCCCGTCGTTCGAGAGGAGGTAGCGAAATATGTAGCCTACACCCAAAATTATAAGTCTAAATAAATTGCATAATTACTCTATCAAAAAGGCGATTTTCTACATTTAGGAAATCGCCTTTTTTTTGATTACAATCCATTTCTAATATTTAAGGGCTTGAGGGCAACAACAAAACTTAAATTTTACTGTTTTAATCTACTGTACTTCAAGTTATAGCAAAGATGCATGACCGCTAAGGTGAAAGCCTAAAACAAAGGCTAAATCAGCCAGCAAAAACAGTAATAAATTTGGCATCGAACTTGAATATTATCCATACATAATAGCTCTATTTATTAAAAAATAATAAAAAGATTTATTAATATTGGACAGCTTAAAACGAACAACATGCAAATATCGACCATTGTTGGATTTGGTAACAACCAGGAAATAGGGAAAAATAATGACATTCCCTGGTACCTTCCTGCCGACTTAAAATACTTCAAAAAAATCACTACAGGCCACCCGATTATTATGGGTAGAAAATGCTTTGATTCAATTGGGCGTGCCTTGCCCAATCGCACCAATATTATTGTGAGTCGCAATCCAGAGTTTTATGTAGAAAACTGTATTCTCACCCATTCTATTGATGCTGCCTTGTTGGTTGCAGAACAAAGTGGCGCCGAAGAAGCCTTTATTATCGGAGGAGGGCAGATTTATCAAAAAGGACTTGCTTTATCTTCTAAATTGTATGTCACAGAAATAGACATCGATATTTCAGATGCTGATATTTTCTTTCCACCAATCAATTATGATCATTGGAAACTTCTGCAAGAAGAAAAACATCTTAAGGATGAAAAAAATGCCTACGATTATTGTTTCAAAGTATACCAAAAAATCTGACTAGCGCTTTCATTTATTTTACACCTCAATCCCAATTATGTCTACTACAACCTCAAAAAAAAAGATGTATACATGGGGAATATGTTGGGATATCTTGCTCATTATCCTTACAATTTTTGATTTGTGTTGGTTGATGTTTGATGCCTTATATAGTAGTCCGGCTATTGCAAAATCCGTTGATGTTGTACTCCCTTTTTACCAACAGATTCATCACAACTTTTATTATTACGACGGATACATTGTCGGCCTTTTCATCTTCGACTTCTTGATGCGTTGGTTTTATGCTTTATACAACAAAAGCTATCAAAAATGGTATTTTTATCCCTTTGCTAATTGGTACGATATAATTGGCTGCTTCCCAACAGCCGCCTTTCGTGTGCTGCGTCTTTTTCGTGTTGTTAGCTTATTGCACAAACTCAATAAATGGGGCATTATCCAAGTAAATAATTGGGCTTTATATCGAATATTCAAGTACTACTATGATATTTTACTCGAGGAATTGTCCGATCGAATTGTCATTAAAGTATTAACCGAAACCAAAAAGGAAATCCAACAAGGTAGTTCTTTGACGAATCAAATCAAAAAAGAAGTCGTTGCACCCCAAAAACAGCAGCTTTCGCAAATGATTGTTAGCACTATACAATCTGGGATACGTCATAAATACCCCGCCATTAAACCACAGCTAAAAAAAGAAATTGATGAATTAATAAGTACTTCTATCAAAAATAACGATTCGATTCGACAGCTTGAAAAAATCCCAATGGTAGGACGGCAATTAAGCAAAATACTAGAGGAAGCGAGCAGTGACATTGTCTTTGGTGTAATAGATACAGTGTTGACCGACTTAAGTAATCAGGAAAAGAATCAGCTAATTTTACTTATAATAGAAAACAGTATAGAGGCTATATTAGATTATCACAACGAGGCAGAACAACAACTTATGCGATCGATGCTTGGGGACTCTATTGACATAATCATTCAAAAAGTAATGATCAAACAATGGCAACAAACACAAGATGATTCAACCAAGCCATCGGCCCAATAGTTATTTTTTGAAATATAGACGCAGACTATTTGAAACCACAAAGACCGAACTCATAGACATAGCTGCCGCTGAAAGAATAGGATGCATATAAATGCCGTAGGCCATGAGTGCACCTGCCGCAATTGGCAAAAGTAATAAGTTATACAAAAAAGCCCAAACTAAATTCTGACGAATGGTTAGCATGGTACTTTTAGCTATTTGGACCGCTTGTTCAATTTGTTCCAAATTTTGACTTCGAATAACAACGTCGGCAGAAGCAATCGCTACATTTGCCCCACAATGCATCGCGACTCCTACGTTGGCCTGAACCAATGCAGGGGCATCGTTGATACCATCACCGACCATCATTACTTTTTTGCCCTTCTGTGTTAAATTACGTACATAATCTAATTTATGCTGCGGCAATAGGGCTGCCAAATAAGTGCGAATACCCAGTTCTTTTGCGACTTTTTGAACAACTGCTTCGTTGTCTCCGGATAGTATCACCACCTCTGAGTAGCTAGCTGCTAAATTTTTTATCGATTGTTTGGCAGATGGTTTAATTGAATCCTCAAATAACAAGGTAGCAAGCAGTCTTGTCTCCTCAAAAAAATACACCTTTGTAAAAGCTCTATTATCTGTTTCTATGTCTAAACCCGACTGATTTAGCAGACCTTTATTTCCCAATCCAAATCGTTTGTTTTCATAAAATCCAGTAAGTCCCTTGCCTACAAAATGATGAACCCTCTCTAGGGTATAGGCATCCACTATCTGATCATAATGTTTTAAAAACGCCGTTGCCAAAGGGTGTACAGAGACTGATTCTAAACCATAGATAAGCCTTAAATAATTTGCCTGCGATGCTTTATCTACCTCATTCCATTCGATATCAACAAGCTGCGGAACCCCGCTGCTTATCGTACCCGTTTTGTCAAACAGAACAATATCGATCGTCGACATTTCCTGAAGCGCTTCGGCATGGCTAAACAAAATCCCTTGCTGTGCAGCCCTTCCTATTCCTGCTACAATTGCTACGGGAGTAGCTAGTCCTAAGGCACAAGGACAAGCAACCACTAAAACAGATACAGCGTGCATCAATCCTTGTGAAAAACCAGCGCAATACCACCAAACTAAGCATGTAGTGGTGGCAAAAAGCAGGACAAAGGGGACAAATACCTGAACGACTCTATCTACCAATTGTTGGACCGGCAATTTACTATTTTGGGCCCTCTCTACCAGTTGAATTAATTGCTGAAGACTAGTTTCTTGCCCTATTTTAGTAACTTCCAAATACAAAGTACCCTGGCAAACTAGACTACCTGCGTAGCAATCAGCCGTATTAATTTTGGCAATAGGCATTGATTCTCCGGTCAACATAGATTCGTCAACAGAAGCATTTCCTCCAACACAACGCCCATCCACCGCTATTCGTTCACCTGTTCTTACCCGTAGAACATCTCCTTTTGTAATCATTTCTAGAGGAACCAAGCTTGTCTTTTCGCCCTGCACCAAACAGACTTCATTACTTTGCATTGACAATAATGCATCCACTGCCAAAGCAGTTTTTTGCATACTTTTCGACTCAAGGTATTTTCCAAATAGGATAAAAATTAACAACATTATTACCGTATCAAAATACAATGTTGCATGGGCATCAGTAATCACTATACTTGGCAAAAAAAGATAAATGCTGCTACTTATGTAAGCCGTACCTACACCTAAGGCCACTAAAGTATCCATGTTTGCTCTCCATAAAGTCAATTGATACCAAGCACTTACAAAAAAACGTTTCCCTGAAAAAAAAACCACCGCCGAAGCCAATACCCACTGAACCAAAGACAGATAAAGCCTATCGTCGAAAAATAAAGTGACCCCTAAAAAAAGAAAGCCTGCTAAAAAGGCTATCAAAAGCTCTTTTTTGATTTGTAAACTTGAGTGAACTTGAGTGGCAGCAAATGAAGAGGGTTTGTTGACAGTTCGATGGTGTAATCGAAACCCAAGTGGTTCTAAATCGGCATTTAGCGCATCGATTCCAGGCTGTTTGTCTTTAAAATCTATCCAAGCACTATGGGTAGCAAAATTTACCTTTACATTTTTAACGAAAGCTGATCGAAGTAGGATTTTTTGAGCACTTGAAGCACAAGCCGCACAAGAAAGTCCGTCTATATCAAAAATATGTGACGCTTCAGCTGGCATTTAAAGGTGTTTATCAACGATTAATAGTTTAAATATCTGTTTTTTTTTGCCTAAAACAAAAAAAGCAGATGGATAAGAAAATCCATCTGCTAAACAACTATTATAAAAAACGCCTACTTTTTGACGAAACGTAATGCATTAACACCTTCGCCGTTGCTAAGTAGAACAACATAAACACCAGATTTGATGGGTAAGTTATGCACAGAAACTGTGTTCTCCCCATTTTGCAGGTCGGTATTGAGGGTTTCAATTACTCTACCTGACATATCTATAACAGATAATTGTACATTTCTGTTCACAGAAGAATTGATCAATAAATTCAAGTTATCATCCAAAACTGGATTTTGAGCAATATTCATAGACAAGCCGTCAATTGATTGCAAGGAAGCTAAGCCCGTGACAATTGGTAAAGGGATTAAAGTACCTCCTTCGGGAAGCGCAACATACAATCCAAATGCTGCACCGTTACTATTCACAGATGGATCCAAGAACCCACTTGCGATAACAGTAATCGCTGAATCTTGCAAAGATAAAGTTGACAGTGGTGCATCATAGGTGGCAACAGCTGTTGTTGTTCCTGCAGCACGAACCTCTATTCTGTAATCGTTCGTTCCTAATTCTAGATAAGGCGCAAAATCGCCGTAAGATGCATTTGCAACGATTGTCCCAGCTCCAATTCCAACTTCAACAACATCTACTGCAGGAGCATCGGTAGCACCGTGGTGCACCAAAACATCCGTATTTCCAGATATACTTGCTTCTTCTCTAGCCATTCCATACACATTGATACCAAACGGAGTCGCAGGACTGTAGCCTGTAGCACTTACAATGCCTTCAGCGACTAGAATATAAGTTGCACCTGAGGCAAGGTTATAATTGAATACTGCAATTGAATCGGCAATTGAAGTACTTGTTGGTGGCGCAATGACCAGTTGAATATCTACTTCAGCAGGAGCATCGATAAACGGACTCGCTGTGCGGAAATCGAAATCATCGATGAGTAAATCACCGTTTAGATAAACATCAACAGTAGCTGCAGCAGCATCTGCAGAGTTGTGAATGGCTTGTAGTCTTGACTTAGACGCAGGGAGTGCTACCATCGCACCACCTGTTGCAGGCGCAGCAAACAATCCAAATGCTGGACCATTACTATTGGCAGAAGGGTCTAAAAACCCACTAGCAACGACCGTCAAGGCCGCTCCTTGTAAACCAAGTGTCGCTAATGGTGCATCAAAGGCAGCAACTGCAGAACTTGCACCGGCGGCACGTACTTGTAGTACATAATCGGCTGTAGCAAGTTCAAGGTAAGGCGCAAAATCTCCGTATGAAGCATTTGCAACAATAGTACCGGCACCGGCACCTGTCTCAACTACATCTACGGCAGGTGCATCGGTTGCACCGTGATGAACTAAAACATCCGTATTAGCTGAATTTGAAGCAGCCTCTCTACCCATACCATATACATTGATATCAAAAGGCGTCGCCGGGTTGTATCCTGTAGCACTAACAATTCCTTCAGCTATGAGTACATAAGTAGACCCTGACATCAAATTATAATTAAAAACGGCTATCGAATCAGCAACAGAGCTACTAGAAGAAGGAGCTATTGATACTTTAATAGGAACGCCGGCAGTAACGTCGATAAAAGGTGAAGCAGTACGAAATGCAAAATCGTCTAAGATTTTGGTCGTACCCAAGTAAACATCTACGGTAGAAGCTGCAGCATCAGCCGAGTTGTGAATTACCTGTACTCTTGCAGTCTGAGCATTGACAAAGGCTATCCGCAAAAATAAAAAAGCGGTTAAGATTAATGATTTCATAATTTTCGTGTTTTTTAATTACCAATATTACGTCAACACGAAAAGGCAGGTTTTGTTTAACTTATGAAGTCATAAACATAAACAAAAAAAAATTAAAAACCTTCAAATGGCTCATAATCAACGGATTTAAAAAAACAAAAAACTTTATAAGTTTCCTAATGGCAAAATAAATTTAGAATCATTATAATTTATCTCTTGATTCATCAAATCAAAAGTAGGATCAATCAAAACTTGACTCACCCGCCCGTTTAAAGTAACTGCAACGTCAACAAATACCTGAACTTCTTTAATTTTAAATTTTTTAGCATATTCTTTTCCGACATACTGCCCAAATTGAACTATGTGAAAAGGCCTTACCGCCATTCTTTTTTCTTGAAATGCTGTCAAGAAATCACTATTACTAACCTCCCAACTTTGTTGACTCTGTCGATCTTTTACTCTAAAAATAGCCCTACCTTCTTTTTCTACGAGCATAACACGCCACGAAAAACGATAACCGTTTTCTGTCCATAAAATAAAATCGTCGTACAAAAAAACATGCCGAAGAGGCATTATTATTTGCAGCATAAAATAGATGATAAACAAATATTTAATCGCCTTAGAAGGGCTATATTTTTTATGAATAGAATTTTGAACAACTTCGGTAACTGATGAAAATCTACTCAAACAACGATCGAAAAATGAAGGACTAAAAAACAAGGTGGTGCAGGTAATCATCAAGAGTGGAAACAACCCTATATTAAAAAGTAATCCAGTAAGACCATGAAAGAAAACAACCGCAATATAAGCTATCTTACGAGTTTTAGGAAACAACAATAGCCCTACAATCGTTAAATCAAAAACAAAAGCAGCCCAACTTGCGAACAAGTGCACACTATGGTATTTGAAGATTGTCCCGATAATAGGAAAATCTTGTAATTGTAGCAACCAAATTTTAAGCGGCATCGCTGTTAGCAACCAATCAGTATTGAATTTGGCTACAGCAGCAAAAAAATAAATAACGGCTACTTGCCCTCTAAGAATAAATAAATAAATAACAGCGGTATTCTTTGCTCGAATTTTAGGGTTTCTACAAGCATCAATTGAACAAAGCGATTGTGCAGGCAGCCAAAATAAACAAAAACTGAATAATATTAATGCATAATAATGATTGATATAATTGCTGGCATCTATCAATTGTAAATAACTAAATGAACCTAGAAAAAGTAAAATAGAGCAACGGTAAAATGCGCCAAATAAGATGCCTGCAGCCCCTAGCAACCAACATAGATAAAGCGCATAGATTCCTTGTTCACCCGGATAACTAATCCATTCAAAGCCATAGTATTTGAAAAAAAATTGGGCTTGAAAATATCGATTGGCTATATCATCTTTGAACAAAGACCAAAAACACGCATACATCAGCAAGGCACCAAAAAGGATTCTAAACACAACAAGCGGAGCTACCGATATATTTTTATTTAAAAAATGGTTCAATTGCTTCGAAGATTTATTAAAGAAGGTCGTTGATTTGCTTAATAGTTTTTAGTATTTTTATACCACAACAATAAAAATAAGATATTATCATGAATCATCAGCTACCTTCCGAAAAAGAAATTAAAAATATGTTTAAGCTTTTCAAACCTCTTTTTTGGTTGAATGATCCGGTATTTTATGGGGCTGAAAATATTCCTGATGAGGGTCCGGTTTTATTTGTCGGTAACCATACCCTACTTGGCGTATGGGACGCTTCTATAATGTGGTTCAAATTATTTAATGAGAAAAAAATCTTTACCTATTCTCTAGCAGACCGTGCGCATTTTCATATTCCTGTTTGGCGCGAATTAGGCTCTAAATTTGGCATGATTGAAGGAAGTCGAGAAACCTGTACACAATTAATGAAAGACAAAAAATATATTTTGGTCTTTCCTGGAGGTGCAAGAGAAGCCCTAAAGAACAAAGGGGAAGCCTATCAACTAATTTGGAAAAACAGGTTAGGCTTCGCCAAGATGGCCATACAAAATCAGTGTACCATCGTTCCTTTTTCGGCCGTTGGTGCAGAAGAATGTTATGATTTGATATGGGATAGTAAAGAAATTCTATCCTCTCCCCTAGGAATGCTTCTAAAGCAATTTGGGGTTCGAAAGGACATGGTGATTCCATTGGTTAAAGGCGTGGGCCTCACCCCCTTACCAAAACCTCAGCGATTTTACTATAAATTTGGCAAACCGATCAAAACCGATACCTTCAAAGGAATGCACGAGGATGAAACAGCCTTGCAAACATTAAAAACATTAGTCAAATCAGAGGTAGAAGAAGGTTTACAGGATTTGCTAAAGATTAGAGAAAATGACCCAAACAAAACTTTATTTAATAGAATTTTGTCGAAAATGACCAAAAAATAAATAGTCACAAATAATTGTATTACAATAATTTATACAATAAAAAACACCAGCAAAAACTAATATTTTGTTTTTTATCGTTTGCATATCAGCTCTGCTCGGCTTATATTTGTAATAGATAGTTGAATTAGTAGTTTCTAAGCAGTTATCTGTTTAGAACAATCGAAATTATTAAGTTAATTTCCCCCCTACCCTTCGGATTGATTACCCGAAGGGTTTTTTTGTCTAAACTAAAACAATACGTATATTGTAGGCATGCCCTTTCTAACAAAATATCAAGAATCAAAATTTGAATGCCTCATCTGGAAAATTGATGAATCTGCTCATTTTTTTAGCAGTAAATTAAATATTCACGCAGTTGCACTAAAACAGATACAACTCAAATACCGACATAACGATACGAAAGTTCAGTGGCTTGCTTCACGGTATTGTTTGGAATTACTTTTTGAACGTCCTTACCAAGATTTCATCAAAGACAACAAAGGAAAACCAAGCCTGATCGACCAATCCTACGAACTGTCAATTAGTCATTGTAGCCGGTATACAGCGGTTGTAAAATCATCTTACAACATAGGCGTTGATATACAGCAATCTACCAACAAGTTACAACGAATAGCACACAAATATATCAGTAAAGAAATCCTGAATCATCTTGAGACTTCCCCTCATTATCTAGCCTATCTACACCTTTATTGGGGCATCAAAGAAGCATTATTCAAGGCATACGGCAAAGGCAAGCTTAATTTTATTCAACATCTACACATTAAAGACTTTGTCTATTCAGCAAAAGGAACCACCAAAGCACAAATAATCAAAGATGACATTAGGATAGACTACGACGTATTTTTTGAACAACAAGAAGATTTTTATCTTTGTATTGTAACGAAATCAAATTCTAAAATTAGTTGATAAAAAATGATAAAACCTACACTTAATCTCGTTTTGCTGTTTGTGCTTATCCTACAGATAATTGCCTGTGCCGATACCCATCCTACTATAGACAAAAATGGCCGTGAAAACTTTTTGAGCTTCTATGAAAAATTTGGGACAGATAGTCTTTTTCAAATGCGAAGAATCGAATTTCCTATGATTGGGACCAATCCAAATGGCAGTGATGAACGCTTTTTCTGGACAGAAGAAAATTGGGTTTTGCAACGAAAAATAGACGAAAACAATGAGGATATCCAAATACAACCTATTTTAGATATGGGTGATTTAGTCCGTGTCAGATTAGTCATTCAACAGAAATTTATGGTCGAAAATCTTTATTCGTTAATCAACGACAAATGGTTTCTAACTGAATACTCCGGATTACATGATATTGAATATTTCAAAAAAGGGAAAAAGTAAAATGAAGTACTTTTTAATTTTGAGGGACATGTTTTTTTGACTAGAACGTTCCAATACTCCTAGGCTAAGCAGGCTATTCAGTCAATTCAAGTATTTCAAAATCTCGATGCACAGATGTCCCCTTTTCATCGACAATCGTTATGCGATGCTTGCCCTTGCTAGGCTGTAATTCAAGATGATGTAATTCTTTTGTTTCGCCAACATACTCATTATCCAAATGCCAATACAATACAGCATTCAACTGACTATGTTTGGCCTCAAAAACAGTTTTACTTTTTGATTCATCAAGATTGGTCGGAATAAAAATTTTCATCCCATTTTGCGGATACACAATATCTAATCTTGATTTCTTTTGTTGCATCATTTGTCCTACACAATCGGAACGATAATCAGGAAGGCTTTGGTAAGCAGGATGTTTTTTTCGATAATACCAACTTTGAGTTGGGGGTAAAATAAAATAGTTGGCTTGTTGCATCCTTGCCGGCGATTCACAATCGCTGTGTACTCTGTGTTTTTTGTCAGCCGACAAATAAACAAGTTGATGATAAGGACAAGTACTTGATTGGCTACAGCTTGCGGGCACATATCGAACCGTTGTTGCTTCGCAATTTTCAGAAGCAAGGTGTCCACTTTTATCACAAATAGATACTTTAATTTCTTCGTCATAGGGTTCGTCAAACCATATTCTTTCTGGATTTAACACATTAAAAATATCAAATAGAACTGGAGCGGCAGCCTGTACCCCCACTAAGCCCGGACGACCTTCTCCGTCGGCATTCCCTACCCAAACTGCGACAACATATTGAGGTGTACAACCAACAGCCCATGCATCTCTAAAACCAAAACTTGTACCTGTTTTCCAAGCCACGCGATGTGCGGAAGGAAAGTGTTTCCAAAAAACTTCTTCATTGGGACGAACAAGCTCTTGCATCGACTCAAAGGTATGCCATATACTTGAGGCACTCAAAAAACTATGCTTACGAAGTTCTTGTTGATCCTTTTTTTCTAGTCGCCCTTTGGATTGGGCTTGAATAAAATTTAGAGGACGAAAATTAGCCTGATCATACCAACCATTGTAATGATAATTATTACTTAAGTTCCTAGCCATTCCTGCGTACATAGCCCCCAAATCCCACAAGCTAGTTTCAGCACCTCCAAGAACCAAAGTTAGGCCATAATGACTTGCTGCTTGATCGAGGGTCGTCATCCCTATTTTACGCAACTTATCGGCAAACTTACTAATTCCGTACTGTTTGAGCATATGTACAGAGGGAATGTTCAATGATTTACTAATCACTTTATTGGCTTTAACAGCCCCCGAATAACTCTCATCAAAATTTTTTGGATGGTAAGCACCAAAGTGTGACGGAATATCGGGATAAATTGTTTCGGGAGTCATCAAACCATCGTGCAGCATAGAGGCATACAAAAATGGCTTTAAAATAGATCCGGAACTTCGCGCTGCCTGTATTATATCTACCGAAGGACTGTGTTGAACTGCTGCAGAGGGTACATTGCCAGCATACACTAATACATCGCCAGTTTCTACCGAAACTACCAGCGCTGCTGCATTATAGATTTCGTTTGTCTTTAATACTTGATAGTGCCGGTCGAGTAAGTCGTTAACCTCTTGTTGCAAACGACCATCAATCGTTGATTGGACAACAGCTTGGGATTTGTCTTTTTGTACTATATCAAGGTGTACCCGTTCGAGCAAATGCGGGCAGGTACGGGGCAATGCTTTGGGTTTATCGGGCAACGATTCCATTTTAGCTAATTGACAGCTGAGGCTATCCAATTGACCATTTGCGCAAAGTTTGTCGAGCAACCAATCTCGTTTTTCTTTAAGACGTTTCCGGTTGCGACTGACATGAATCAAGGCGGGACTATTCGGCAATACAGCTAACATACAAGATTCGGCCCAAGATAGCTGTTTAGAACTGCGGGCAAAATATTTCCAGGCAGCAGCGTCTAAGCCTACTACATTGCCTCCGAAAGGAGCGTTTGAAGCATAAAATGCCAATATTTTGTCTTTAGAATAGGCCCATTCAATACGGGTAGCCAACAAAAGCTCCTTAATTTTCTCAAAGAATGTTCTTTTGGGGTTGTTTCTTGACATACGGATTGTTTGCATCGTTAGTGTAGAACCGCCACTAACGGTTTTCCCCTTTTTGATGTTGAGCCGTATAGCGCGAAAAATAGCCCAAACATCAACGCCATAATGCGCCTCAAAACGCTTGTCTTCATAGGCAATAATCGCCGCTTTAAATTTAGGAGGAACCGAATCGTTGTGTGGAAATCGCCATTGACCGTCGGCAGCAATCCGGGCAGCTAACAAATCCTTTTGACGGTCAAACAAAACCGTTGATACAGGCTTGTTAAATAATTGAGCAGGCAGACAGTACCAATAGGCCAATAGTAAAAGCGCTAGACAGCTTAAAAATTTTAATTTATGTCGTTTTAAAAATCCCATCTTATATCTTTTTAATAGTATCTGATGTGGGAATAATACCAAATATACTACCGACCTAAGGTTTCGTGAAAGACTATTTCTAGGAAGATTGATTAATTGGTTGAATTGATTAGCAGCCGGAATGAGTATTTAGGCAATCGATTAGTTTTGTTTGATAAAACGCGCCTTTTGAGCGTATTGACCGTCGTATAATTCTAAAACATAGGCCCCTGCATTATAGCTAGAAATATCAATCGTTTGGACTAAAAAATCCGAATTTAATGGTTGCTGCAGCATTAGATGTCCTGCTAGGTTGTAAATTCTGATATTGGCTGTTTTAAAATTATTCTCGGTTATTTTTACTACCTGAATGTACTGATCACTGATAGTGGGATAAATCATAATATCTGGCAAATCGTCTACATTAGATCGATAAACTGCGACCACATCGGAATAGCTAGAATGATTGGTTAAGTTTACTTTTATGCGATAATACATCCAAGTTCTGAAGATATTGTAATCGGTATAGTCATACTGTTGCCGCGTCGTGTTATTGTTGGCAGCAGCTAGGCCGATAGAATCAAAGTTAATTGCATCCTGTGATCGTTCAATACTGAAATTTTCGACATTATACTCGCCTTGTGTAAGCCAACGAACGGCAATCCCTGCCTCAATAGCTTCTGCTTCAATACCTATAAAATTGACAGTGTCAGTTTGGGCAAAAACTGGCAGCACAAACCCCGTAACAACGATCAGAAATAAAAAATAACGTCTGTAAAAGAAAGGAATTCTATGCATCACTAAAAAAATTAACTCAGGTTTAGAAGTCTTTGTTCCTAAAATACAAAAAGCTCCTGAAAATTCAGGAGCTTTTTACAATCGGTTCATCGATTATTTATTTTTTTTTTGTTTTTGATACTGTCTTGTTCAGTACCAAAAACACGGTCCCAAAACACATTACTTAGGCCAAAACCTTTGTCGTGATCAACGTAGTGATGGTCAAGGTGATTTTTTTGGATATTTCTGAACCACTTATTTTTGAATTTACCGTAATGTGTCGCATAATGCATCATGTCATAAGTAATATAACCGATAACAAAGGAAGCAAAAAAAGCATGCACCATGCCAACTGTACCCCCAAACAAAGCAACAATAAACCCATAGAACATCCAATAGGTTAGGAAGGCCAAAAACAAACTAGCACCTGTGGGAATGACCAAACGCATGGAGTCATTTGGATAATCGTGGTGGCATCCGTGAATCATAAAGTGTAGTCGCTTACCAAAGTCACTATCTATGTGCAGATGAAACAAGTAACGGTGTAAAAAATATTCAAACAATGTCCAAACAAAAATTCCTGCGAAGAACATACCTAAAGCGTGTAGGGTAGAAATATCGTGAAAAACGACGGCAGAGTAAGCGAAGTATAAAACTACGGGTACAAAAACAATAGGAACCATGGCAGGATGAGCTCTAGAAAAATAATCCAAAACATCATTTTCAAACATTCTAGGAGATTCATCTTTGGCAGAAACAAACTGATCGTTACCTTTCATAATCTGGAGTTTTTAAAATAAAATTGAAAGTAATTGTATTCATTCAATCATCATATACAATAATCTCAACGCAAAGATAGTATTTTTTGTTTAATAAGCCTCTTTAAACAAAAAAAATCAGGTCGCCCTTTTGTCAAGAACAACCTGATTAATTAATCCTAAAGATGTTTTTAGGCTTCCGTTGTAGATTCTTCGGATGAAGGTAATTCTTCAACAACTACCGGAGCATCAAAAATATTTTTGTCTCCTGTGGTATCAACCACCACCGGAGTCGCTATAAAAATAGAGGAATAAGTACCTACTAAGATACCAATCAATAGCGCAAAGGCAAAGCCGGAAATGCCCGACCCCCCGAATAAGAATAACACAAATACAACAAATAGCGTCGTTAATGACGTAATACAGGTACGGCTAACCGTATTGTTTACCGCCATATTGACAATATCTTTGAAACTTGCTTTATCTTGCAAGTCACGTCCTACTTCACGAATACGGTCAAATACAACAACTGTATCGTTAATTGAGTATCCTATTACAGTAAGGATTGCTGCAATAAAGGCTTGATCGATTTCTAAGGAGAAGGGTAAAATACCTTTAAAAATAGAGAATATAGAAAGTACAAAAAGTACATCATGTACCAAGGCCGCTAAAGCACCTGCGCTGTATTGCCATCTGTTGAATCGAGCAAAAATATACAAGAAAATAAACAGAAGAGAAAGCACGGCAGCATAGCCCGCAGAATTTCTGATATCATCGGCAATTGTAGGACCAACCTTAGAGGAAGCGCTCAAATAGAAAGCACCCTCAGCAGCCCCTTCAACAGGTTCGCCAGCTGCAAATACTTCGTATTGCATATTATTGCCGGTATACGCTACGGCAGCTTCGTAAACCTTGAACAAAACCAGAGAATCGGCATTTATTTCAATATTATCTTGCAAAAATGACGTGGTGACTTTGGCTTGAGTTGACTTGCTAAATTCTCTAACAATCGCTTTATCTACATTCTCTTCATCCAAGCCTACTGTTTCGAAAGAAGCAATCAATTCGCCTTTGAATTTTTGAATATCAACATCATCACTAAATTGGACGGTATAAGAACGCCCACCTTTGAGGTCAACACCTAGTTCAAAGCCTGTAGTGAAGATAGAAACAAGCCCTAAAGTAAGGATGACACCAGAAATCCCGTAAGCTATTTTGCGTTTAGCAACAAAGTCGATTCCAGGATTTGATAATATGTTTTTAGACCAGCTAGCCCAAACACTTACTTCTTTGTTGTTTTCCATGAAATAATCGAAAATCATTCGACCAATCAAAACAGCAGAAAATACAGAACAAACGACACCGATAATCAAGACTGTTGCAAAACCCTTGATCGGACCTAAACCAAACTTAAATAGAATTATCGCTACAATTAAGGTAGTGATATTGGCATCAAGTATAGCAGAAGTAGAATGACTAAAGCCTTTGGTAATAGCTTCTTTCCAATCAAGGCCTGAGCGTAATTCCTCTCGGATACGTTCAAAAATAATTACGTTTGCATCCACTGCCATACCGATAGTAAGAACGATACCCGCTATACCAGGCAAAGTAAGAACCGTACCAAAAGATGCCAGCGATCCAAAAATAAAGAAGACGTTTAGGATAAGTGCTATAACTGCAATAACACCTGCCATTGCATAGTAGCCCAACATGTAAAGTAAGACCAAAACAAAACCAGCTATCAGAGAAAATAAACCTGCAGATACTGTAGCAGCACCCAAAGTTGGTCCTACCACTGCTTCTTCAATGATTTCAGGTCGAGAAGGCAATTTACCAATACTTAAAATATTTGCTAAATCCGCTGCTTCTGAAACTTCTTCGAAACCACCAGAAATACTGGTACTTCCATTCGGAATTGGTTCGTTAACATTTGGTGCTGAATATACTTTGTTATCAAGTACAACGGCTACCTGACGCCCTACGTTATCGGTTGTCATTTTTTTCCAAACCCTTGCACCTTCTTGGTCCATCGATAAAGAAACAGCAAAACCCGGACCTGATTGGTTAGGCGTTGCAAACGATTGAATCACCCGTTCACCATTCAACTTAGATGTTTTTCTACCTTTAGTATTGAGGGCAAACAATTCATAATATTTGGTGCCATCTTGTGCAACAAATGGTTTGGCTTTCCAAACAAAGCGCGCACCTCTTGGCAATACCTTACGTGCCTCTTCACTGTTGAGGATTGCATCAATTGACGCTAAATTAGCCAATTCTGCATAACCGATTGTAGCATTTCGGTCAGCGTTAGTTCTAGGGTAATTAGGTGACAAAATACTGAACAAAGGCCCAAAATCAGTCGAATCTTCTCCGATTGCTACATCGGTACTATCCCCTAGTAAACTTATAACATCATTGCTATCCGAATCTTCCGTTGTTAATTCAATTTGGTCTTCATCTTCCGGACCTTCCTCGACCGCCACAGCAGTCGTATCATTTGCTTCAGCGTCTAGACGTGCAATCTCTTTTAGATTGTCATTGAGTGTATTCAATTGATTGAGTACATCCATATTTTCGTAAAGCTCCCAAAATTCAAGGTTAGCAGTAGCTTGTAGGTACTTTCTGGCACGCTTAGGATTGCGTACACCGGGCAATTCAACCGTAATTCTATCGGTCGTTTTGTCTAGAGACACAACAGGCTGTGCAACACCAAATCGGTCAATACGCTGTTTGAGAAGATTATAAGTACTTTCTACAGTTTCTGCAGCGATTTTACGAATAGCAGCGAGTACTTCTTGATTGCTTGATTCGATTGTAACATCTTCTTTAAGCTTGGCGTTGATGGCAAACAATCTAGCCAAAGGCTTATCAGATTTGGCGGCATATGCCTCTCCAAACAAGGTAACATAATCGGTTTGAGCAGATTGTTGTGCTTTTTTTGCATCGTCGAGGGCTGTTCTGAAATCGTTATCACGACTTTCACTAGCTAATGCAATAATCAAATCTTTGAGATCTACCTGCAAAACAACAGACATACCTCCTTGCAAATCAAGACCCCATGCAATTTGCTTTTGTTTTAATTCCTGATAGTTGAACTTTTTAACCATAGGTATTGAAAAAACAATTTCACTAGAGACAGAATCCAAGTAAGCATTTCTAAACGAATCTCTACGTTCTTCTTTGCGAACCAAATTTGTTTCGTCTGCGACAGCTTCAGCGGCAAACTGTTCGGCGTTTTTCTCAACGCTGTTGGTTGGAAACCATAATACAAACTGATAACTTACGACGAGTAAGGCAACAATTGTAAAAAATTTTATAAGTGCTTTTCCTTGCATTATTTTTAAATTTATAATTAAAATCCGAGGTAGGCTTGTTTATTTGTCCTACCTCTAAAATATAGTGTACAAGTTTAGTCTTTCGACAAAACGAGTGCAAATATAGATTTTTTGATGGTGAATTAAAAATTAAACTGATTTAATAGTCATTGCAGGAAAACACAATAAAGACAGGACGAACATCTTGTCTATTTAAAAGATTGATTTAGAAGTAGCTGCAAACGACTAGCATAGTTCGACGCAAGGTGGCCCTCTTCGGTAGGGTAAAGATTGGGTCTTGTAATCAATATAGCAGTGCCCCTTTGAAGTATATCGGGCAGTAGAATAAGATGGATTAAAGCCAAAAAAGGGCAACAGAACGACTTCGGCAAATCCACCAAGGCTTTGTTGATTTTTTTCTACCTTTTTGGCATCTACCGCCCCACGATGTGTCCACCGAGGTAATTCATCGGTCGGCAATACGGGTTGATAAGGCTTAAGGGTAGCATTGCTAGTGGAATCGGCGGTATCGTTTTCTAAGCCCCGGGCTAAACTCGAAGAATCTATTGTGGTAGGTGTTTCCAAGGACGTAACAAGCACTTGAATTTGCACCTTGCCGGATACAGATTTCGTGCTGTATTGGACAGCCAAAAACAGCAATGCGAACCCTAGTAATATTCTTATAGATTTGGCTTGTAACATTTTTCTTTTTTGATCGAAACCAAATGTACTAAAAATAAGTAATAACACCAAGATTCATCTGCATCTTTAGCAGGTAGGCGACCTCCTTACAATATATTTACTTCGGTTTCTAGAACCACCCCAAAGACATCAAATACAGAGGCTTGAATGGCTTTAGCTAAATTCCAAATCTCCATCCCTTTGGCATTGCCATAATTGACCAAGACCAAGGCTTGATGACGATGCACTCCGGCATCTCCTTTACGATATCCTTTCCATCCTAATTTGTCAATAATCCAACCGGCTGCTAGTTTGACAGATTTGTCCCCCACCGGATAAAACGGCATGTCGGGGAATTGCAGCTTTAGGGTAGAGAATTTGCTAAGAGATATGATTGGATTTTTGAAGAAAGAACCAGAATTTCCTAATGTAGCCGGGTCGGGTAGTTTACGCTGCCTAATTTGGATAACCGCCTTGCTTACAGACTGTATCGTAAGTGGCAAATCAGCTTGCGCTAAGACATCGTTTATGACACCATAGGAAGTATTGATACGGGCTTTCTTTGACAACCTTAACCAAACCCTACAAATGCAATACTGCCCTTTTAGTTGTCGTTTGAAAACACTGTCTCTGTAGCCGAAGTCACAAGCTTTCTTACTAAAGGTTTCGATCTTGCCTGTTTGTAAATGTACAGCTTCTAAACGATCGAACACATCTTTTATTTCTACGCCATAAGCGCCTATATTCTGAACAGGTGCAGCCCCTACTGACCCTGGAATCAAGGATAGATTTTCGATACCTCCGTACCCTTTTTCCAAGACCCACAAAACTAGTTCATGCCAAACAACCCCTCCTCCTATTCGAAGCAATACCGACTTTTCGTCTTCTTCCACACAGTCTATTCCTTGGATTTTGTTATGTAGAATTAAACCTTTATAATCTTTGGTGAACAGCAAATTAGACCCGCCTCCCAAAACCAAATAAGGTGCCGAAACAGGCGTAAGGCTTTGCAACATTTTCTCATCCGAAAAGGCTACATACTCCTTTGCAGTGACGGCTATACCAAAAGTATGTAAATGTTTAAGCGAAACGGAATGATTCATAAAAGCATACGATAAAAAGCATCTGTTTGTATCTAGACAAACGCCAAAAACAAGTAATTAATAACGGTCGACGAAAATTGGCAAACAATAAAAGCCTTGCAACTGTATTAGCTATCGGTAATACATCAACACTGCGCCACAAGCGGTTAGCACAAACATGCATATAGCCGATATTCGGAGTGACAACTTCATAGAATTGACATGTTGCATAATGAGTTTTTCGTGTTGAGGAAATTTCGAAACCACCTCATGGTACAGCTTATCTTTATTAAGCATGTGTTCTTTTGAAAAACTAATACCAAGTTCAGCTAATTTCTTGAAAGTACGGAATGTCTTGATGCGAAAAAAAATATTCACAACAAGAAGAAATCCAAAAACAGCAATTGTCAAGGTAATCAGCCCATCTCGCATAAAAACGTTTTTATCAGTTAATTTATTGCCATAAATTTACGCTAAAAAAATGCAAAATTCAAAGATCTTATAAATACCGTTTAAATAATTTATTTGAAAGGAAGGAATAGCCTTCATTTTTTGATGCTTTATTTGCGCTACCCCACTTTTTCTAATTCCAAAAATGAGAAAAAGTTCTACTATTTGGATTTCATTGGAAGCCTAAAACATGCCTACATATACCTTAAAGCACTATTATTTTTTGGTACATTTATTATTATAATTAAAGTAACCTAACTAACTAACTTCATACCTTCGAAAATATAGTTTTTATGACTATTAGAATATAAAGTTAAGCAAACTTTTTTCCCTATTTCGCCAACAATACCTATCAGAACTTTTACATAGATTTATTATATCAATATATTTTGCTTTATAGCCCTTGATATTTCAAAATTATTTATTGATGCACATGCCTATTGTTTAATGAAGCATGCTAAGACTGCGATGCAACAACTCTAAGGACAGCAGAAAG
>CAJQQM010000081.1 GCA_905480485.1 uncultured Aureispira sp. | reverse complement strand
TGAATAGCAGCCGTTCAGTACCTGGCGAACGTAATAGGAAGTATTCGAACTTAATCCTCCTACTGTGATGCTGTCTCCTTGTCCAATTAACGTTGTTAAAGCAGCATCAGCATACCATTCAGTTGTGGCATTTGCAAACGGCGAAGCAAACAATATAACAGAATCATTAAAACAGATTGGACCTGAATTGGATGCAAAAATTGAATCAATACCTTGATTAAGCACGATTGTATCAAAAGCGATCAAAGACTCGCATCCGGTAGTTGAATCAACACATATTGCTTGCCAATAAGGCCCATAGTCGCTATCGGTAGAGGCTACTACGAAAGAGTCAGTCCCAGGCACTTTAGCATTAGTAGCTCCAATCCAGAAATAACTATCACAAGAACCTGAAGCTGTTAAAACAATCGTATCCCCTATACAAACAGGACCATTATTAGTAATAGTTGGTGCAGCAGGCAAGGCATTTACGGTAACCGTAAAAGAAGTATCGCTTGACAAACATCCATTGGTATCAACGACCGCTAATGTATACACACCAGCATCAGATAATTGTGCAGAGGGATTAAATGGACTTTCATTATTGTCAATTAAGCCAACAGGGTTTGTCCATATAAATGAATCTGCTGCAGTTAAAGTACTGAGAGAAAAGGAATCTCCTTCACAAACAGTAATATCGTTTGGTGGTACAGGGAGGGTATTCGGATACGATAAGACAGTTAAAGAATCATAAGGGGAAGAACAACCGTTACTACTATGTGTTAAGTAAAAAGTACTATCAGTTGTAATTCCTGACAAGGACAGCGTTGAACCAGAACCGATAAGTGTCTGTAAATTATTATCGGCATACCAATTATAATTGACCCCTACGACTACATTGGATGTCAATACTAATGTATCTCCCGAACAGATAGGAGCATTTGAAGTTATATTGGGTAGTATAGGTAAATTGTTGATGGCAACAGAAATAGTGTCTGAATTCGCAAAACAACCTGTTGTCAAATCGTAACATTCCATAGACCAGTTAGCATTGACATAATCTGCATTAGAAGGTGCAATAGTTAGTACTGAACTAAACCCTAGGATAGGTCCGGAAGGTCCTATCCATACAATACTATCGCAGCTAATATTTGACGTTATAACAATAGAATCTCCGTCACAAACCGTCGAATCTCCAGAAAGAATAGGCGAAACTGCTGCAGCATAAACTTGAATAAATGTACTGCCTGTATCCGATAGACAACCGTTGGCATCGGTGTAAACTACTGTATAAATACCATTATTAGCGGAACTTGCTGCAGCAATAGTAGGAAACTGTAGGGAAGAACTAAAAGAATTCGGCCCTGCCCAAGACCAACTAAGGCCCTCAGATATACCAAAACTAAGATTATTACCTGTACAAACGGCAGAATCACCTAAAATAGTAGGCGCATTTAATTGCGTAGGTTCATTAATCAAGACAGTATCGATAAATACACATCCATTTGTGTCACTTACAGTGACTAAATAAGGATTATTAGACACCTGTAAACCAACAGCAGTCGAAGTAGTTTGTCCATCCGACCAATTAAACGTATAGGATGAAATTCCTCCACTAGGAAGTACATCAGCAGTACCGTCGGCAGCCCCAAAGCAACTTGCATCGTTTATGTTAAAGCTTGCATTAACTATTGAAGGCTCTGTAACTAGTATAGAATCTGTTTCTTGGCAGCCTGTAAAATCAGTAACCGTAACAAAATATAATCCTGCAGTGATATTTGATAAAGTATCCGTAGTTGCTCCAGTATTCCACTGATATTGATATGGAGCCGAACCAGTTAGTGGTACAACGACCACTACAGCATCAGAGGCACCATTACAACTAATATCTGAACCATTATAATCAGAAACTACCGAACTTGAAACTGAAATAGAACCTGTAGAGGATATGTTGATACAACTTGAGTTGAAACATGCATTCAAATCAGTAACGCTTACACAATAAGTACCTCCAGATATACCATTAATACTACTAGTTGTTTCTGCGGTATTCCATAAGTAATTATACGATGAAGTTCCCCCAACAATCGCTGTAGAAGCCGAACCGGTAGGAGACACACAAGAACTATTTATCCCAGATAATGAAATTGTTATAGAATCAGGTTCACTAATTATAATTGTATCAGAAGCGGTACAGCCAAAGGTATCAATGGTAGAAATAATATATTGCCCCGGAGGTAAAGAGTCAAAGCAAGATTCAGGTGAATTACATCCATCATCTATTGAATTAAGGTTTCCAAATGGACCTGACCAAATAAAAGGATATGTACCATTATAAAAACTAGTCCCACCAGAAGCAAGCGCAAATATAGAGGCATCGTCGGCTCCGTAGCAACTAATATCTTGTCCATTATAGTTTGAAATAATATTAGCCGTTAGATTTAACGCAGAAGGCTCGGTAATCGTTACACAAATATTACTAGCACAGTTATTAGTATCTGTAACCGTAACACAATAGATTCCTGCGGCTAATCCTGTTGCTGTATTAGTCGTTTGAGCTGCTGCTGCAATATCCCAAAGATAATCAAAGCCCCCTACACCACCAGATGCATTCACCGTCGCATCGGCATCGTTATCTCCAAAACATTGGACGTTATTTTGAGTAGTTGCCAGACCAATAGCGGCTGGGGCAACAAGAGTTATACAATTACTGTCTGCACATCCGTTCTGATCGGTAGCTGTGACACAATATGTACCAG
>CAJQQM010000080.1 GCA_905480485.1 uncultured Aureispira sp. | reverse complement strand
CTCCTCTTAACAATGGAATACAGAAGAGTCGCTAATAGTTACTTATCTAGTATGAACCCTCACAATTTTGTTGGGTTTAGCTGCACAGATGTTAGGCATATGCTAGTTGCTGATAAAATTCAAAACTATAAAGACTTTATGAAGTATCATTTTGGAAAGCATGAACGAACGAATCAACTATTCCAATACTTTAATAATTGGTTTGACTTATTAGATATAAATTATGAAAAAGATTGGTCTTCTTTTTCTTTTGCCTAAGAAAGAAACATACTAGATGCTGCAGTGCGCCCGCGCAAGCTATATTTGGTCTTATTCACTTCTTAAGGTAGTTGTAGTTGTATTTAGTTCAACGAATCCCCCTTGTCATAAAAAGCGTTTCGTTGCTGCCGGCAATAGTTTGATTGGCCTAGCGTTGATAATCTAATTTGGGGCAGGCAAAGGCAATTTGTTCTCTTTCAAAAAGGCCGCAAGTTCTGTTCTTTTTTGAGTGCCAATGATTAATTTTTTGCCGTTTTTTAATTGTAAGGCTAAGCCGATACGTCCTTTGGTATTATAAACTGTTCCATGCTTATGTGTTAGCCGGATTCCCCAGCCAAAAACAAATCCATAATCAATAATATCCGCCCTTAAAATTTCACTCCAATGCAGGGTTCTTTTTGTGAAAGGGAAGAAATAGATCGTAATCTTAGAGTGGTCTATCGTTGTTTTTAGGTGTAATAATTGAAACAATAAAACAAAGGAGAAACTAAAAAGCGTTATAATGATTAAGGCTGAATCAGACCCGGGTTTTGTTCCGAAAGGCACTCCGACTATGATTTGCTGATAACTTCCATACAGCGTAAGCAAACCTAGTGGAACAAGAACTAAGGAAATAGTCCATTGTATCCAAGGGCTAAATCTTTATATTTCTTTGAATGAAGCAGGCATGAGAGGGATACTTTTTAGTTAATATGTAGTCTAACTACGGATATTTTTTGCGCTTTTAAAAAGCTATTATTGCAAATTATTATCTTCTAAGTCATAGGTGTAAGCATGGGGTATTGAAGACAAATCAAAATCATTTTCAGTAACAAAATCAGTTAAATTAACTGGAATACTTGGTAAGTGTATATCTTTTTTAGTCAATCCGTTATCAGCAAAATCTTTTTGGGAGATACAATCCAAAAAAGCCTCTTCGTGGTTCGCTATTGCGACAAAAATACAATTATTTGAATAGCTTGTTTGGGCATAGCGCAAATTTTTAATAGAATGTGTCCCGTGTTTTTTATACAGTAGGTTTCCTTCGGGCAAACCCTGAAATTGGCCAATATATATCGGTCTCAGATACTTTTTGTGTTCCAGATACTTTTTTAATAGTAAGTCTACTTTAGCATCTAGAATTTTTGCGGCTCGAATTGCTTGGCTTTGCTTTGCATTGTTGTAGCCCGGACGATTAGCCCTAATTAATAATGCTCGGTGTTTTTCGAGTTGATACAAAAAGTATGTTTTTAAATTTATGCCCATATTATTGGTTTTTGCACCTCGCAAAAAAGTAGTAGTAAAAATATGTACGTGCAGGATAAGCCCTAATTTTTGGCAGCAGCCCTGCTTCATAAAACAACTTAAATAGCGTATCTTTTTTGCTGTTTTGGCAACCAATACGCAGTGTCACCTCAAAAATTACCCAATAAAAATAAAAGGTATTGTTAGTCTTTAATTAGCTTGAAGCACGCTTGACGGTTTTGTTTGTCAGACAATACTAAAAAGTATATCCCTGAACTAAAATACTCTAAGTTTAAATCTATTTCATAGGTATCACTGACCCTTTTATGTAGCATTAAGGAACCGTTTGCATTATAAATTGCAATATTCTTTATTTGTTTGATGCCCTTGATAAGGCAATGCTTTTCTACAAAAGTAGGGTATACACTTACAGCATCAAAGCTACTGTTAAATGGATCAATATTTAAGGTGATGGAGGGAATACAGGCAGTTGTTGAATCAAGATTAGAATAAAAGAGGCTACCGCTTTTAAAAAAGCAACTTAGTTTACCCACACCATCCAAATCGGGCGAACCTGAAGGGGCGTTTATTAGCGAAAGCGACCCAACGCCCTCTATCCATTCTGCTGTATTGCTACTAAGCGTGTTTGAAACACTAGGAGACAAGTAATAATGTCGATAATAATTGCCGTCGTTTAATTGGTCCATCAAAATAGAATCCAAGGTATAATAGCCCGCATCTAACAAAAAAGGAGATAGTGGGTTTTTCATGTCTATTGAATCGCCTACTTGAAGGGCGAAATCATACAATAAGTTTTCTCTTCTTCCGTTTTGTCCTAGTTGATAAGAAAGATAAACTTTTTGAGTTGATGTATCTTCTCTAAGCCAAATAGTCCGCGATATAAAATGATATCCATCCAAAATCTTGTATTGATAACCTCCAAATTGCATATCACCATCTGTGTAATAGGTATCGTCCGAACAATTGCCTAAAAAGCAATAGGTGAATCGCCATTCATTAAACTGATCGAGTAGAGGCTTGTAGGTTTGAGCCTGTGCAAACAAACTACAAGTCACAAAAATGGTTAAAATCACTAATTTCATCGTAAGTATATAATTATTTTAAGGGCGCTTGTTTATTGTAAATATAGGATTAATTTTTAATTCTGTTTGTAAAAAAAAAGCTGCGCCTGTTTTGTTTCTTGATATTTTGTAGCTCTATATATTATCTATGTCACACGGCGCCAAAATGTTGAATAAGTTTTTGTGTAATCCTTTATATTTTTAATTCCTTTAATAATTCTAGTACTGCTCGATTAGAAGAACCATAGCTGATAATTTTAATGTCTAATGGAGTAGTAAGGAATTTTGTAATGGCCATCTTAATAGAATCCATGACCCAATCAATTTTATTGCCAAAAACACCAGCTCCCACAAGTGTCAAAAAGACTTTGTCGCAAGCCGTCTTTTCAAAATTAATCAAGGCAGCATGCAGCGTAGCCTCGTAAGTAGCTTCAAGGATTAGCCTTGCAAAAGGTTCCCAATACAATGAATCTACAGCAGAATACGCCACCGGTAAAGCCGAACAATAGGCTTGAGAAACGACATGCTTAGCTTCAGTAAGGGTGACTTCTGTATCCCACTGTAGTCCAATTTTTAGTTTTTCTTTTAGCTGTTCTCTTTGCTCAAAATCAAGATTGCTGATGTAGGAATTGATACTTAAAAGGCCATCCTGACGAACTAATGCATAGCCATTTTCCATCTCCCACAAGCAGGAATCGTGGTTGCCTAATACGGTTCCAAGTAGTTCTAAACAATCGATTTGATGCTCGGTTGTTTGACCAATTTGACCTCTAACAGGAACAAAATAGTTTCTGTATATAGTTCCTGCGCCGCAAGCAATTGCGCAGGCAGGCCCTTGTGTATAATCTTGTTCATAAATTCCAACACCGTTTTCAGGGCTTATATTTGGGTTCATCATTTCCAATAGATTGAATTGCGAAGCTGCCTGAAACAAGGCATGACGATTTTGAGGGTCGCAATGCAGGTCCTGCACATTAGCTATTAACTCCTTAATTCTGACCTTATCGTTGTACTGTTCTAACAGCGATTGGTCTTTTAATTGCTTCAGTGTGGGTACTTCAAGCGTCCCACATTGGAACGATTTTCCATTGACTTTTGAAATCAAGTTTTTACCATCAATAACGATTTTTTCCCGTACATTTTTAGGAGAAAACTCTTCGAATCCAACTAATTGTTCAAACCACATAGCTTAATTTTTAAAAGGTGATTGTTTGGGCCTTGCCAACACAAGATAGTTTATATTAGAATCATAAAAGGGACAATGAACATAGTTTTTGATAGTTTTGCAAGCAATTGACTTATTATCAGATGATGCAATTTCAAGAAATACGACCGATCAATCGTTGTCGGAAAAGTAGTAAACTGCCAAGGATGTTCCTAACCCTTTTGGTTCAAATTCCCTTGATTCTCTTCAAAAGAGTCCTGTAGTTTTTTAGGGGGCCTATTTGTTGCGATGAACGATCTATTCTAAAATTATCATCGGTAGTTTCGTTTAGGTTTAGTGTTAAGGGGTAGGCAAACTTCGGTAACCCAAAATAGTTGATAGGTCCGAATTTAATAGCAAAAATGTTTATTTTATTATTTTCAACTTTGATCAATGGAAAACCTTGAGTAAATTCAAGATATTGACGACCCTTTTTAAACGTTTTAATTTGAGAGAGCAATTCGTTCCTACTTTCAACAAAATAAAGTGCTATGTTTTCCCGAGTATCAAGTAAAGAGTAAGAACCAAAGTAATAACCGTTTTGCGTTTTAATAATACCGCTCCAAAGTAATGAATTTAAAGGGGTCGGACTAACCATCATTTTTTCATATTGAATATTTTGCTTATAGATTTGAGCTAAGAATTTATGGTTAGCAATACCTTTAGATACAAAGGTCCAGCACAAATAAAGCGACGATAGTGTCAAGGTCCATCTTAGAATTTTGTGTCTTTGAATCGATGTCAATGATTTTTTGATAAGAAGGTAGCCAAGCCCAATCAATAAAATAGAGGTGTAAAAAGGCTCTATTATATGTATGTTGTTAAGCGAAAATAAATGGCCGTGAAAAGGTGCTAAAATTTTGGTTCCATAAGTAGTGCACCAATCCAGCATACTATGTGTAAAAAGGGCCAAGAAAAAGGCAAGGGACCAATCTTTGTACCGGTATTTATGTTTTGTTATTCTGTGTGCAAAATAAGCCAGCGAAAAGCTAGTGCAAATAGCAAAAATTAACGAATGAGATATACTTCGGTGTATTGTGATAAAAGCTACTTCGTTGAAAAAAGGCGCCAAAAAAATATCTAAATCAGGAATCGTACCAACAACAGCACCTATGATAAGTGATTTTTTTCCGATATACTTATCTTTTACTATTGCAAAGGTAGCTGCACCTAACAATGCCTGAGAAAGAGAATCCATAAGGTTGTTTAAACATCGTGAATAGTTTACTCAAAATACAAATAAAAGTGGATGGAAAACACTATGTATTAAAATTTAGCAAATTTTTAAGAAGTTGATTTCAAAGGATTTTTTTAAAGTGTGGATAGTGCTTAATCGATTTTATTATCTGGTTTTGCTATCAGGGTTTTTGTAGTCTGTCGTTTTTAAAAGACCGAAAAACGGCTGTAAATATTGGATTTGCATCAATCTAACACCAAATTAACACCCACCCTCCAAGGGTCACCACCCTCCAAGGGTCTTAAAAGCGTCATTAACCTATCATCTATTTCAAAGGAATCCTACAGGCACTATCATGTCCTACTGCAAAATGTAGCATTAAAAAAATCTATGCCGTCGCCTGTATAGCAGCTGCTTTAAAAGACTTATTCAAAGTCAAATTTATCATGAAGAATCTCCCAAAATTTTTGCGCATAAAAACTGCTACTTTCTAGCATCTGAACAATTTCGGGTAAACGCATATCAGACAAAAAGTAATTTGAACTTAAAATAAGCCATTGATTAGATATACTGAATGATTCTGTATTGAATTTGTGGTTGGCATCAAGTATAAATTCATACAGCTCCAATTTTTTAGGGAAATCTTCGGGTATGTTGACAATTGGAGACATCATACAAATGGTCGATTTTTTTGTTTCGTTATGCAATTCTGTAGTTTGCGCTACAACAATCAATTGAATATTTCCTCGGTGCAAATTCCAAATGTCATTATCGGGCTGTTTGCTTTTTTCTGAGGCAAGTCCAATGCTATTTATCGCATCATTTATAAGCTGTCTTTCCGATTCTAGAATATTCATTGCATCTGATTTTACTTGGGGGATACCCTAATTTATGCGTTTATCATGGCTAAAAATTCGTCCTCACTCAAAATACTTACACCCAAATCCTGTGCTTTTTTTAGTTTTGACCCCGCCTTTTCCCCGGCTACCAAATAACTGAGTTTGGCACTAACCGACCCCACTGCTTTGCCCCCTGCGTCGAGTACCATTTGTTTGGCTTCACTGCGTTTCATTTTCTGAAGGGTACCTGTAAAGACTATCGTCTTGCCTGCAAGAACAGCATCTTCAGCAATTATTTGTTTTTTTTCTGAGTCAAGTCGGCTACAATTAACGCCTAGTAATTCTAAGGTATCGAGCAATTCGATTGTAGCAGCTTGGCCGAAATTATCGACCACCTGCTTGGCAACGATAGGACCAATATCCCCTAAGGCGCAGAGTTGTTCTTCCGACCAATGTTGAAGGTCTTGAAGCTTTTCTACTTCGGCAACTAATATTTTGGAATTTGTTTGACCAATATGACGTATGCCAAGGGCGTACAACAAACGATATGCAGGATTCTTTTTTGATACTTCAATAGCGCTGCGAAGGTTGTCGGCTGATTTTTGCCCAAAGCCTTCAAAAAAAGCAATTGTATCATAATTAAGCCGGTATATATCCGCCATCGAAGAAAGCAAGCCCTCTTTATAAAAACGTTCAATATAGGCTTCTCCAAACCCATCGATGTTCATGGCATTCTTGGATACAAAATGCGACATTCGCCCGACAATTTGTGCTTCGCATTGATGATTGACACAGCGCCAAACTGCCTCTGATTCAGGCTTGTGTAATTTGGAACTGCACACGGGACAAGTATTCGGATAAACGACAACAGATTCGGTTCCATCTCTTAAATCTTCCATTGATTTCACAATGTAAGGAATAACATCACCGGCCCTTTCTACCAAGACTGTATCGCCAATTCTTATGTCTTTTTCTTGAATAAAATCAGCATTGTGCAAGGATACGTTCGAAATAGTGGCCCCTGCTAATTCAACGGCTTGTAGTCGCGCTACCGGCGTTACAGCTCCTGTGCGACCCACTTGATAGTCGACCGATAAGAGTTTTGTGGTAGCCTGTTTGGCTTTAAATTTAAAGGCAATCGCCCAACGGGGGTGATGACTCGTATAGCCGCATAGGTCTTGAAGTTCTAAATCATTTACTTTGACCACCATTCCATCAATTTCGAAAGGATAATCGTCTCTAGTTTCCTGCCATTTTTGGCAATGGGCGGCTACAGCTTCAATGTTGGCGCACAAGGCTCTTTCTTGGCCTAGTGTAGGTACTTTAAATCCAACCTGAGCTAACAGCTCGATCTGTGCATTGTGGTTTTTGAATTTCATCAACACATCATTTCCAAGGTCATCAACAGCATATCCCATTTGGTAGATAAAGGCATCTAAGGCTCGTTCTTGTACTTGTTTAGGGTCTTTGAGTCGCAAACCTCCGGTTGCTGCGTTTCTTGGATTGGCAAACAATGCTTCTCCTTTTTTTGAGCGGCTACTATTTACTTGCTCAAACAAATCCTTGCGGATTAATACCTCTCCTCTCAATTCAACTTTTTGAATGCCAAAAGCCGAAAAATTAGCTTGAAGCGGAATAGAACGGATGGCCTTTGCGTTGAGTGTAATCTCATCACCTTGTGCACCGTTTCCGCGAGTAGCAGCACGAACAAGGCGGTCATTTTCATAAATCAATACAATAGTACCACCGTCAAATTTGGGTTCAACGCAATATTCAATCGCTTTATTTTTATCTTCTTCTTCTATTAATTTTTTAACCCTTTCATCAAAACCATTTAAATCATCAGCGTTATAAGAGTTGTCGAGCGAAAGGGTAGGGGTCAGGTGTCGAACCGTTTCAAAAGCTTCTGTTAAGCCATTCGATACGCGTTGAGTAGGAGAATTAGGATCAATTAATTCAGGATGTTCTAATTCTGTTTGTTGTAATCGCTTAAACAGCTGATCAAACTCAAAATCGCTTAATACAGGTTGGTTCAGTATGTAGTAACGCCACTCATGGTATTGAATACATGCTCTAAGTTGTTGTACAAAATTCGGTAAGTTTTGGCCTGTATCGGAGGTGTTTTTGTGCAGAAGAGCTTTCGATAATTCGTATAACTCTTTTTGTTTTTCAGGTGCATACATATGCGTTAAATTCTGATATTGATTGCAAGGTACTAATGCTAGAGATGTTTCGGAGCTGACTTTTTATTCGTTATTTATATTCGAATATCAAAGAAAGTTTTTGGGGGCATTTTTCAATTACTTTTTGCTGAAATTCTTTTACTAA
The DNA here is from genome assembly GCA_905480485.1 of uncultured Aureispira sp. GTDB lineage: Bacteria > Bacteroidota > Bacteroidia > Chitinophagales > Saprospiraceae > Aureispira. Next base: position 633 of record CAJQQM010000080.1, on the reverse strand, counting down.
ACGTTGTTTTTCCATTTTATTGAAATGCGCACTATAGTTTTTAAAATCATCAGCAAAACAGCCCTGCATATCACTTCTGTAGCCAAAACCGTCTTTGCTGTAGTTGTAAAAATCACTTTGAGAAGCTTCCGCGCAGCTGCAGAATTGCTCGGCATATTCATCGAGGGATGATTGATGAAATACTAGAAAATAGACCGTTGTAAAAATAAGAACGGCAGCTGTTAGAGTACCTAGAATTAGAAGAAATACATTCCTGTTTTCTTTAAAGATAGCACCGATTCTGGAAGCAGTTTTTGAAGCGGAATTGGTAGATTCGTTATCGGTTTGCTCTTGTTCAGTATGCTCTTTCATTACGCCTTGTTATTTGTGCTTGCAATAAGCCTTTTTAATTTAAAAACTGATTAAATATAATATAAAGATAAACAGTAAATATAAATATGGCAGCTTTTTTTTATTTTTGAGACAAGTTACCCAAAAAGCATTGTTCATTTGCTTTGTTTTTATCACTGAGAAGTTAACGGCTTTTCTCAACTATTCTATGCAATTTAACAATTCAAATATTGGTTTTTTGATGCTATTTATCCTCGGTTTGTCTTGCCCGCTCAAGGCATTTCAGATAGCTCCTCAACAAAT
>CAJQQM010000079.1 GCA_905480485.1 uncultured Aureispira sp. | reverse complement strand
ATTAAGATGGCTTACAGGGTGGATAAACCTACTGCTTTAATTTCATTCGAATAGGATTCAGGACAGTTGGGTCAATCTTCTTTTTATAATTGACTTGTACAAAACTATAGACAAATTCGTTGCCTTGACTCAATTGTTTTGCTAACAAAAGGCCGTTGCCCGTTTCGGGTACATCTAATTGCTGCAAAAGACTTAGGTTGTGGTCAACAATGTCTTCAATGGTATTCAGGCTTGTTTTTTTGTTATTACGATAGCAATATTCAGGATTGTATTCAAAGGTTTTGCCCTGGTACTGTTGGTAGATTTGATCATTCCACCACAAATCTGCCTGAAACATTTTGGCATATAAATTACAAAAAACATGCGTCCATTTTTTTGCTTCTGAGGACTTGCAGAGCGCAATTAATGGTTTGCGATTATCAAACACAGCAAAATGCGCAAGGGCAATAGACAGAGAACGTATGTCAATGCTTTTGAGATGCGTATACATTTGGATATAGTAGCGTTTCTTGTAGGGGTAATCAGCTTGATAATTTGCTTGTAAGAGATGGGCGAAAATACCATCTGCGATTAATTGCGACATTGCTTCGCCAACCATTTTTCCAAGTATATAAGTTTGGAAATCAGAATCGGGAAGTGGGTCGTACAAACAAGTATGAACCATGTCGTGAAACATATATATCGACTGATGAATCGCATCTTTTTTAGGCACAACAGGCAAACCTGAATTGAGGGAAGGGTACCAATATAAAAATTGTTCCGGACTGCTTCCCTCTTTTGTTTTGTAATGTAATAAACCCTCTTGCAACTTTTCTTTGATTGCTTTTAAGATTCCTTGGGTCAAAGAATGACCTTCTGCATGATTCAGGATATGCGGATTTAAAACATCCAATTTGGGCTCGTTTTTAGTTGTTCTTGAATTTGGGTCAATACTTCTCTTAATTCTTCTTCTAAGCCTTCGTCTCTTAAACGAGCTTTGAGTAGAAAGTTCCAGTCTCGCATGCCCATCGAAATCACAGCATAGCCGCATTTGGCACTTAAATTAAATAGATTGCCCGATTCTAAATCAGGGGTCGTTTGTTCTAAAAAGTCAGCCCTTAAAGCTAAAAATTGTTCCAGCCAAATAGGATTTATTTGTTTAGAATATAAGGTTTCAATAGCGGCTTGAGTCTTGCTGCTCGTTATACGGCAACTTCGATTTACTCGATTGGAAACCAATTCTAAAATACATTCTAGTGAGCAACCTGCCACCAAAACAGCAATGCCATTCAGATCGTAAACACTCAAATGTCCTAAGGCTTTGAGTTTGTTTCGAAGCTCTACAGCACTTGTTTTATTATAACTAAGGTAAGTGATTCTAGCTGAGAAGTCAACCAATTTATGAAAATCAGTCATGCTTCCTTTATCAAAATCATCGTTTCTTATTTTGGCAAAGTGCGCTATAATTTTTTTGCCTTCTGCTGTTAAGTTGTAGTCATAAAGGACAGAAACACCTACCTTTTCGACAATTCTGTTGTTTACTTTGCCGCCGGATAGGGTGACTAGCTGTTTGGCAATGTTTAGATAGTTCATTTTAATTTTTGAATTTTTGTAAAATGAATCAATAATAAAATAGCAATAAAGTAGAATAAGGTGGCTATGTTTGGGGAATTAAATACAATTGAGAATGGCAGGTTAGGGAGTTAGTAAAAAAGGTAATTTCAAATTTCCAATAGTTTCTTCCTGAAAACACCCAAATCTCTTATATTAACTAAACCTAAAGCATTCTTAAACGTTATATTTTTTATTATCACTAAAGTTAGTACAAAAATTGAAGTAAAAAGCCTATTTAGGTCGAAAAGAATACACCAATGAGCGTTTACATGTATCAATTTTATAATTAATTTTTAAAAGATAAAAATTTTGATTTTAAACATTCAAGACAAATTTAATAAAGCGCTACCGGCCGACCCGAATAGAAACAATACTATTCGGCAGGTAACAGCCTCTTGTTATTCTTATGTACATCCAAGCCCTACGGCAAATCCGCTGCTACTTCATAGTTCCACAGAAATGTTACATGAACTAGGGCTTACCGCCCTCGATGCCAAAAGCCCCGCATTTCTTAAGGTGTTTACAGGCAACGAACTTTTGCCCGATACTCAACCCTATGCTATGTGCTATGGTGGGCATCAATTTGGACATTGGGCTGGGCAATTAGGCGATGGTCGCGCAATTAACTTATGTGAAGTAGAACACAATACCAAAAATTGGGCCCTGCAATTAAAAGGCGCCGGCAAAACCCCCTACTCAAGGACAGCAGATGGCTTGGCCGTATTGCGTTCGTCAATCCGTGAATATTTATGCAGCGAGGCGATGTTTCATTTGGGAGTCCCCACCACTAGGGCTTTATCGTTGGCTTTAACGGGTAATGAAGTACTAAGGGATGTTATGTACGATGGAAATCCTGCCTATGAAAAAGGGGCCGTTGTTTGCCGCACGGCCGAATCATTTCTGCGATTTGGTAGTTTTCAGATTTTTGCGGCTAGACAAGACAAAAAAACACTCAAAATACTATTAGATTATACGATAAACAATCACTACGCCCATCTTGGTGTGCCTACAAAATCCGTTTATATCAATTTTTTCAAGGAAGTAGCCCAAAGAAGCTTGGACATGGTGATTCATTGGCAACGTGTAGGTTTTGTACATGGGGTAATGAATACCGACAATTTGTCTATTTTGGGCTTAACCATTGATTACGGCCCTTACGGATGGTTAGAAGGCTACGATCATGGCTGGACGCCGAATACTACGGACAAAGGACAAAAACGCTATCGGTACGGTGCGCAAGCTGAAATGGTTCATTGGAATTTGTATCAATTGGCCAACGCATTATATCCTATTATCCTAGAAGCGGCCCCTTTAGAGGCTATATTAAAGAAGTTTGTTGGACAATATAGGTCGCGCTACTTATTGATGATGAAATCTAAATTGGGCTTATTTGAAGAAAATGATGCCGATGCTAAATTGATACAAGATTTAGAATTCATCTTGCAGGAATCAGAAACGGATATGACCCTCTTTTTTAGATTATTATCGAAGGTGACCAAAGAGGACAAAGAAAATGGATTCAACAAAATCAGCCCTGCTTTCTATGAGATTTATGAGGTACAAAACAACTTGAAACCGAACTGGGAGGCATGGTTTATCGCCTATCATCATAGACTAAATCAAGAATCTTTGACCGATGTGCAGCGACGGACTAAGATGAATGCCGTTAACCCTAAGTATGTCTTGCGAAACTATATGGCACAATTAGCGATTGATGCGGCCGACAAGGGCAACTATGACATGATAGAGGAATTGTATCAATTACTAAAAAAACCCTACGACGAACAAATGGAACAAGAGAAATGGTTTGCAAAACGGCCGGAATGGGCAAGACACAAAGTAGGTTGTTCGATGCTATCCTGCAGTTCTTAAATCAAATAATATCACTTAATAAAAATAAAATATGAGTACGTATAAAAAAGCCTATATAGCAGGCGGTTGTTTTTGGGGAATGGAAGATTTGTTCAGAAACAGGCCCGGTATCAAAGACACAGAAGTGGGATATCAAGGTGGTACAAACGAACATCCCACCTATCGCAATCATCCCGGGCATGCCGAGGGGCTTGAATTAACCTACGACCCTAACGAAACCAACTTTAGGGAAATATTAGATTATTTCTTTAGAATCCACAACCCTACAACGGTTGACCAACAAGGTAACGACCGAGGTTCTAGTTATCGTTCGGCTATTTTCTATCAGGATGCGGAAGAAAAGGCTATCGCCGAAGCAATGATCAAAATTGTTAATGAATCCGGGCGATGGAACGCAGCAGTTGTTACTACCCTCGAAGCCTTTAGTCCGTTTTGGCCTGCCGAACCCGAACATCAGGATTACTTAGTTAGAAACCCGAACGGATATACTTGCCATTTCGAACGATTTGATCAATCGTTTTTGGCTAGCTAAATTTAAGGGTAGAATTGCACCCATGACAAAAAAGTTTACACCTAATTTAAGATTCTAAATCGAATTATTAGATATAATCCTACGGATACAATAGTGCCAATTCTATTAGATGGTATCTATTGAACCATTTAAAAACCGCTAGACCTGCTCAGATTATAGGAACGTATTTGTAAGTAGTTAATTCTTTATCTTATGATTGCAAACCTCCTATTGTGCTTTGTCTATCCTATGTCTCATTTTTCAAGATCAATAACTCTTGCTAATTCAGGAATGTAAGAACCACTTGAAATAACCTCGGTGGTTGTTAAGTAAACGCGATTTGAGCCTTGCATTACGTTACTATTGAAGTTAGGGATGTTTGCTTTTAAAAAAAATTTGATTTAAGTCTCTTGTTATTTCCTTGATTTTAGAGTTATCACAGCCGATAAAAAAAGAGTAAACAATAGAATATTTTTCATTTACAGGAGTTATTTTAATGTTTGCCAACTAATTAATAGGTGCAATATTCCACCTATACAACGTATCTGAATACCCGCTGATGTCTCCCTTAGGGATCAAAATACCACTTTATGTTAAAAGATAAATCCAATTTTAAAAGAGAGCTTTTCGCAGTTCACGGACAAATAAATTATCGTTCAAAAGTGCGTCTCCCCTGTGTATTGTTTACGTCATTCAGAGCGTAGCTAGTTATCAAAATATTGTTCGTTAATTCTACAATATCTTCTTCATAATCATAGCCACTAATCGTATATACTATCTTTGAATCACCCGCTGCTAAACGAAAGTCCGACAAACTACTAACCGTACTATTCTGACTCTGACATAAGTTGGTACCATTATATATAGTTATACTGTTGGAAGTAAATTCCCAAACATCATCATAATTACACGTTGAGCCGGAAGGGTTCCATGTATTTTCAGAAGGTAATTTGTATGAAATATCTGTAAGATTCCAAGGAGATTGTGTGATGATTTCCAGCCTCGTTTCCTCTTTATCACAGGAATTGAATAGGAACAGCACCGAAACAAGTAAAAAGAAAAGTTGACTGATTGGTTTTATCATAATTTATAGTTTTATAGTTCATTGAATTCGATTCATAAAAACCGGAGTTTTTGTTTACTTGACTGGAAAAGCACTTATAATGTCAATTGAATTTTAGCACAGCCATTATCTGTAACAGTAAATGAATTGTTCCAGGAACCGCCATTACAGGAAGCAGAATAGGTATATGTTCCAGGAGTAAGTGTAAAAGTAGCACAGCCAGATGCTCCACAAGTTGGAGATCCGCTAGAATAATAACTTGAAATTGTTCTCGTATTTCCAGAGCAATTTACGGTAACATTACCGCAGCCTAAGTCGTATGATGTCCAGAACATAGCTCTTCCCGAACCCGTGTTCCCACTACCACCTGAACCTGTAGAACCGCCACTTCCACCCGAAGTCGATAAATCACTATTATAAATATTTAAGGTCTCATCACTGCATGCAAGGGTTCCTTTAATATAAGTAGGACTAGAACCTGCATAACCATTATAAACATCTATGTCCACACATCCATCCGTAAAGGTACCCGAAATTTTTTCATAGGCATCTAAATAACGCGTATCACCATCGATCAGTACAGTGAAATCCTCAGAGGTAAAATTATCAACTTTCCACCTTTTGGTGATAGGATCTGACTCACAGGAAACCAATAAAATAAATACCATCAACAAACTAAACAAACTGAATTTTACGTTCAACATTTTCATAAATTAAATTTTTAAGCTGATAATTGGCTGCAAACTAAGGCTAAATATTGACCGGTATAATTCCCTAAAATGGATATTTTTTAATCTCAATACACCGAAATACCAATAGTATCCAGAACTTTTTTTTATAATATTTTATATTAAACCAGACATAATTTTTTTATTGATTCGTGAACCAATGAATGCAAATATTGAGTAAAAGCTGTTTAAACACTAAATAAGCCTATATTTTGTCACCAATGACCTTTTATTTGTCATGAATGACAAAAACTTGATATTATTATTTATTTATATATGAATAATTAAATCTTAGTTTGATAGATTAACAGAGACAGGTGGCAATGAGTAAAGCCCAACCAAATAAAAATCTAAGATGCTATTTTGCCGTAGAAAGGGAGAAGAGACTAGCGCGCTTTTAGTCAGGTAAAACAACGATACCTGCTCATTCATTATTTTTGAATGAGTAAAATCCTACTAACTGCTAAAAGCATTAAATTAGTCGGAATAATTGTGTGTGTGTATGTAAATCTTATGTTCGGTTACTTTTAAAGCAGCGTAAACTCGAATAGTAAAATGAACAGAATCAGCCTATAGATTTGAACCAATTACCCTTGAGTAGCCTATTTTTTTGAAACTAAATGAAGAGAAATTAACTATTTGATAAGCGCCTTAATTGATGGTTTATAGGTTCTTGAAAGCGGAATAACCTTGCCGTCCGTTAAAATGATTTCCGTAGATTTCAACTGCTGTATTTTATGAATGTTAACAATATGACTTCGATGCACTCTCGCAAAATTATGCGCCGGAAGTTCTATCATTAATTTCTTGATGGTATTGCGGTCTATATTTGGTTTGTCTTTTCCTATTAGGAAAAACTCTAAATAATGACCATCTGACCGAATATGCATGATATCAGCGTGATTTATTTGATGATTATCAGAAAGGGTAATCCAAGTATCTTGCGTTGGTGCATGCCCTACTTGCTGTCTCTCTTTTAGAATAAAGTTCTTTTTTTGAAGTTCTTCGTTGTTTTTTTCAAGTTCAGAATACTGATTTAATAAATATTGATTTTGATGGGTCAAATTATGCGATTTAGATTCCAGGTTTATTTTCTGTGTCTGTAAATCTCGAGCAAAAAACAACATCCCCAAGGACAGTATCAATATCTCCATTGCAGAACCCACAAGCACGGGATTTATAGGAAACCATTCCTCTTGCATCCATCCGTATTCGATGCCAATAAACAAACCACTTCCCGCCACCATAGAGGTATAAGCCAGAAAAAACAACAATACCTTAGCTTTAATACGCCTGAGTTGCATGGCTGCAGCATAATAAATAAATAGAAAAAGTAAGAAAAAGAGAATATAAATAGTATTGAGAATCCAAATAACGTATTCATTAGATGATTTAATATTCAGCAACCAAACGACAAACATTACAGTAAACAAAAAATTGAATCCTTTGAAAACCTTAGTTAAGTGGGGAAGATATTGGTCGATAAGCAAATAATCGCGCATGAATAACACCGTAGCAAAAGCAATAGCTACTATAAGTAAAACTCTAGAGTAATTATTGAAAGTCGTGGAGGCAGGATATAAAAACTGAAAAGAAAAACCAAGTGCCGTAAAAATGTACAATGCCATTAAAACCACATAAATACTATACAATAAAAATGATTTATTTTTCAAAATAAAGGCTGAAAATAAAGACACGAAACCTACAAAAAACAACATACCAAAATACAAGCCATAAAATATATTTTGCTTGCTCTCGTATTGTTCAAATTGTTGTTTATTCCATATTTTTAAGGGAAAACTTACAGAGGCATAACGCTTATCTACCATCAATAAGTAATCCGTTATAGTATCTAGTGCTTGTAAAGGGAATAGGTACCGACGATTATTATAGGTTCGATCCTTAAACGACAAGCCGCGATCACCACCAATACCAATGCGTTCAAAACCGTGTTGTTGTTTTTGATATAAAACCACACGATCTATATGTGGGTTGTCTAACTATAGAATGAGCATATCGGTTGATGCTGTCCAATCTAGCTTAAAATGCAGCCAATAAAAATCATATGAAAACCCTTGCGAGGCAGCCTGAATACCTTCCGCCAAAGAATCCAACTCGATTAAAGACCATATATGCTGAGGAGTGTATCGTTTTTGGCAATGATACACCGAACAATATTCATTAAATGCAAGCTGCTTATCTGTTACATTATTAGTATTAAAGGCAACAGGAGATGAAGCAAAAACTGCACTACAGTAAAAATAAAATATGAAACCAATAAATCTCATTAAAAGCAATAATTAAACGGTAACATGGGATGCAACTGTTTGTGTTTTTAAATTGAATCGATTCATTCATGCACAATTACGCTTTCATGAGTAGCAGATTTTATGATATCCAACGACAGCATCTTTACTTTCGATTACACTTGCACAAAAAAATAAAATATTATTGTAGTACAAATAATTTAGCATTAAATCTTACTTCAATTTTGTTTTTTTTAATTGATTTTAACGCATCAATGTTAAACTACCCTTTCTGACCTTTACCTTTTGCCCCGGAAATTGCCAGACCAACACATAGATATAAACATCTGCTGCTTGAAGTATCCCCTGATAATTACCATCCCAATAGCCCAAGCCATCATCTTCGTAAATCAGATTACTCCACCTATTAAATATCTTTAAGGATATCAGATATTGAGGGTCTAAATCAATAGCCTGAAAAACGTCGTTAATTCCATCATCATTAGGACTAAAAGCATCGGGAACGGTAGGAGTAGCAAAATCAATGACCTCTAATACAAGCTGACCAAAAGCAACACAACTATCCAAAGACAGTGCATTGATTTGCAAATTATACGTTCCTGATGAAGAGGGATAAAACATACTATTTGCTTGATTGCTTGGTTCAAAAAAAGCAGTATCAGGTCCTTGATAAAACCAGCTATAGACCACTCCTACTTGGCTTTGATCGTTTCCAGTACTTGTTGCGACAGAAGTACCTGCAAAGATAGTGTCAAAAGCAATACTTGGAAACAAAGTAGGAACAAGGGGTTCATTGATAAAAACGGTATCGAAACTAAAGCAATTGTTCAAATCACTAACAGTCAAGTAATAATTGCCCGCAGATAAGGCTTCAATTGTAGCTGTGGTAGCACCATTATCCCATTGATAGGTATAATCAGGAAGTCCGCCTGTTACACTCACCGCAGCAGCAGCATTTTGACTACTGTCACAATTAAGTGGTTGAATAACACTAACAATACTTACAGGCGCTGGTTGGGATACAAAAAAGGAATCGAAATACAGACAATTATTAGCATCTGTAATGCTTAAATAATGCATACCTGAGGCTATATTCGACGCCGAATTAGTGGTCGTTGCATTTGACCACAAATATTGATAAGATGCTTGCCCTCCTGCTGCATTTACAGTTATTTGCCCATTACTATCAGCATAACACAACGTGGCTTGAATCAGTGCCGTGTCGATGGAAAGAACGCTAGGTTGTGTGAGGAAGATACTGTCTATGTCGAAACAGTCATAAGAGTCGGTCACTGTAACAAAATACCACCCACTTGCCAGGCCACTAGCAAGCGAAGTACTTTGACCATCTGACCACAGATAACTAAGCGTGGTTGGGCTCAAAACTGTAGAACGTATCGAACCGTCCTGCGCACCATAACAGGATATGTATTGGCCATTATAATCGGATACCACAGCCAAACTTTGGCTCAAGGTATCAACATCGGCAAAAACAATATCCAAACCTAAGATACTCTGGCAAAACCCATTGTCAGCAACCACATAGTAACTGCCCGACGAAGTGATACTATCTGCCTGAAGTACTGGAATTGTGGCATTAGAATCGAGCCAGAAAGTAAGATTACTGCCGTTAGTATTTTGCAAAATCGCAGCATCTGTCAAATCTACAACGCTATTGCTACAGACGGTATCAGCTAAGGTACTTAGTAGTGTATTATTGCCCAAGACATAAACTGTATAATCAAAACTAACAGAACCCAAACAGGCATCTGGAATTTCAACGCTATAAGTAGTAGTAGAACTGGGAGAAAAAATCGGTGCATTACTCGTCGTGTCACTAATCGACCCATCGTTAGGTGTCCAAGCGTATTGTTGTCCTCCCCATACTTCCATTTCGTATAGCGAAAAACCATAAGGGGTAGCTCTTTGAAGTCCCAACATCCGAACATGTTGTGTAGTAACAGGACTAAAATTGATCCACTCTGACCCACCAATTCCGGCAGTTTCGTGATACAAGTCAATCCAGTTAATCAAATCATCGGAATATTGAATTTTGTATTCGCTGCCGTAAGCACTTTCCCAAATTAAAAGAACCGAATCGATCCGCATCGGTACCCCGAGGTCGACCGATACCCACTGAGAATCGGCATAGGCACTCGACCACCTTGACTGTAAATTACCATCAAATGCATAATTGGAATAAGGAGGTCCTGCCCCCCCTTGTTGATTGCTAGAGGAATTAGAGGCTTTAGCAAAGGCAACATTTGTTCCTGCTAAAGGGGGCAATGTTAAAGAAGTTGTTCCTGAACATATAGTATCGTCTAAAAAGTTTAGGCTTGTATTATCATCTATACGAACTAAATTTGCCGCATAATGTCCACCTGTTGCCGATGTGAATCCCCAATAAACGTAGGGGTTGCCATTAAAGATATCCTGTTTTAAATTTATATTATGCGACAAGCGTAAACTGCCCGCTACATATACTTCAATAAGCTGATTAACTGGATCGTATTCAATTAGAAAATCATACCATAAGCCATCTTCGACATTGGCTTTTGTAGCATGTATCTGAAAGGGGCCTGCCAAATTGATTAGATGATCAATACTCCCCATCTGATGTAACGCCAAATGATCATATACAGGATCATTCGATGGGCTACCTACATTTTGGTAGGTATCAAATTCTAGCCCAATAGATTGCCCTGCTATATTTTCGTACCCCATGCCTCCACCTGCCGAACCTACTTGCAAACATTGTTCTTGCATGACAAACACCATACCGTCTGCACCAAATTCGAGCGCCCCAAAATTGAAGGCCCCCTCTACCCTAAAAAAACTGTCAAGATGATGGCGAACTTGAAAAAAAACAGAACCGCTTTTCCATTCTGCATTAGGCGTTAGCTCATACGTATTGTTGCCTAAATCGACAGCGTCACCATTAATTTGGTATTGAGCCTTTAGCCCAACAACTGATAAAAGTACTAGGAATAGAAACGTGTAGTTGCGTAGCATATTATTAATAAATTAAACAAATTTTACATTTTGAAACGGTAGATACCCTCCTTGATTAGTTCTTGATATTTGAGTCGATCAAATGAGTACAATGCGGCAGGTCGATGACTAACATTCCGTTGCTTTTCGTTGTGTTTGATCAAGGGTAAAGACTTGATTTTTTTTCTGAAATTAGCTTTATCCAAGACGGTGTCAAAGGCGTATTCATATAAGCTCTGCAAGTCGTTCAAGGTAAACTTATCGGGCAACAAATCGAAACAAACAGGTGCTGATTTTAGCTTTTGCTTCAAAACATCAAAAGTCGATTTTAGGATCATGTTATGATCAAAAGCCAATGCTTGTAATTCTCTAACCGATTGCCATTTTAATTCAACAGCCCAAGAAGAGGGAACCGCATTTAATTGATCGATATTCACCAATGCTAAATAAGCACAAGTTATAACCCTGCCTTGTGGATGTCGGTAAGGCGATCCAAAAGTCTGCGCTTGCAACAATTGTATATTTTCAAGTTGGGTCAAATCGTATAAAATTCGACTTGCAGCTACGGATAAATCTTCCTTTGGATAAATTAAATCTCCTGGTATAGCCCAAGACCCCTTAAAAGGATCCATGGCACGTTTGATAAGTAAAACCTGAATTTTACCTTCTTTGTAGCCAAAAATAACCGCATCCAGTGAAAATGAATACGAAAAAAACTGTTCAAATTTTATTTTATAGGACATAGGGTTTATTCTAATTCAAATGTTTGGGTTAAATCAGCAATGTGTATACTAAAAAGCCCCTTTTCAAGGAGCCAATCTCCTTCAGCATTCGCAAATTTCAAATCTGCTACGGACAATTTGAAACGAAAGGTTGACACACTATTCGCTGCTATATCTATTTTCTCAAATCCTTTTAATCGTTTACCTGCAGGAATAAAAGAAGCAAAATGATCGGAAACATATATTTGTACTACTTCTTTGCAGGCTCGGTTACTCAAATTAGCGACCGAAACCGATATTTGAATAGTATCCTCAGAACCAACGATAGTATCGCTAATTTCTAATTTTTTGTATTCGATGGAGCTGTAGCTCAGGCCATGACCAAAATTCCATTGAGGATTGTACGATTCAAAAGAGTTGTTTTTGGCCCTAGCGACACTTCTTGGATGATCGTAAAATTCAATCACACCATCGTATCTTGGATAAGTATAGGGTAGTTTCCCACTAAAATTTTGATCACCATATAATAAATCGACTAGGGCTTCGGCACCATAATCACCCGGCAAATAGGCTTGAACAATAGCATCAGCTTGGTCTACTATTGAACGGATTATACGAGGCCGTCCCTCGACAAGTACAAGTACCACTTTTTTGTTGCTCGCATAAGCCATTTCAGCCAATTCTAATTGCTCCGGCTCTAAATTCAACGATCGTATATCTCCCGGTTTTTCGGTAGATGGGTATTCGCCTAGGCATAATACAATAACATCAGATTGGGCAGCTTTACGCAAAAAATCTTGCTTTTCAACGAGTTTAGTACGTTCAAATTGATCTTCTAGGTACAAGGCTGCCCCTTGTGCAAAAGTACAACGATCAGGACCAAGTTTAGATTCAAAAGCCGCTCGTATCGTTTTGCCATTTTTGTTGTTGTATGCCGTATCAGCCCCCTGCCAAGTGTGTGTCCAAGCACCGTTAACGAAAATTAAGTTGTCAGCAGTCGGACCCGCTATTAGTACTTTTTGACTAGGGTTCAAGGGCAAACAATTGTCCTTATTTTCCAATAATGTAATCGATTCTACGGCTGAATTATACGCAATTGCTCGATGTTTTTGGCCACCAAAATCTGGATAATCCGCTGCCTGATTTCTATCAGTTTCAAATAAGCCTAATTCTGATTTGACCCAAAGTATTCTACGAACGGCATCGTTCAATCGTTCCATACTGATATCGCCATTTTCTACTGCCTTAATCATAATAGAACAGTACTCCTTGTATTGAGGACTATAGGGAACCATGCTCATATCTACACCTGCATTGAAGCCCTGAACGACTGCATCGTAAATGTTTTCAGCAACGCAATGTACCGTATGCAGCATAATAAAGTCTTCCCAATCTGAAACTGTAAAACCCCTGAAACCCCAATCTTCCTTGAGGGTATGCGTCAACAGATCTTTGTTGATGTGTCCTGGAATACCATTTAGCACCCCACTGTTTATCATCAAGGTTAAGGCGCCCTGTTCAACTGCCTTTTTGAAAGGAGGCAAATACAATTCACTCATATACTTCTGAGGAATCCATGCAGGGGTACGATCACGACCACTCAAGGGGGCACTATATCCCACAAAATGTTTTAGACAGGCTGCAACACCGTATGACCCAATCGAATCACCTTGATAGCCCCTGCTAATTGCACTACCCATTGTAGACACCAAATAAGGATCTTCGCCAAGGGTTTCAAAATGCCTAGACCACAAAGGAGACCTTCCTAAATCAAGAACAGGCGAAAAATTCCAATGTAACCCTGAAGCACGTGTTTCGTAGGCTGTTACGCGACCAAATTGATAGGCTAAGTCAGGGTTCCAAGTGGCTGCCAATCCGATTTCTTGGGGAAATAGTGTAGAAGCAGCAGTGTAAGTGACTCCATGAATAGCATCTATTCCATAGATAATGGGTACTTTTGTTTTGCCATTTACATAAGGCGAATAAACCGCATCAATGACAACTTCCCAATCTTGTAAACTAAAGGTGTGGGCCCCTACATTCAAAATAGACCCCACTTTGTATTCTTCCAATGCTTCTTTAAGCTTGTTCGAATCAATCTTTATCGGTTCGATTGTTTGATTATTAGCATCTTTTGCAGAAATACCGTCTAAGGTTATTTGACAAGTTTGACCCACCTTTTCTGCCACAGTCATCGAAGCAAGTAAAGCATCAATTTTAGCATCATTTTGACTGGTGGTATAGCTGTTAGCAGATTCAGATGCGGGCTGACAAGCAACCAAGTAAAGTAAACAAAAAGTGGAAATAACTGGAATAAAACGAACCATTCTTCAGATTTTTTGGTAGTAAATACAAATGATGTTGATAATGCACAGAGAGGCTTTTGCATTCATAAATTCAAAGCCTTAGCTTAAATATAATAAATAATATAAGTTAATGTACTTTTTACCAAAACTTATTTCAAAAGCAGTCTAAAACATGACACAAATTATAAAAACACCCCTTTATTGAAGCAAGCCTACAAGATGTTTTTGAACTTTAATAGGCTATTTTTGTCGGTTTTTAATCATTTATGGAATTGTTTTAGTATTTTTCATAATAAATCTACTTAGAAATTGTAAAAAGTACAATAAGTATTCTATATTTATCTGAAATTACACGAAATGACAACAAAAAATGAATTAGAAGATTTTACGCTCGTTATTTTTGGGGGTGATGGAGACTTGGCCATGAAAAAAATTTTCCCGGCCCTGTATTACCGACTCAAGCATGGTCAGATTAAAGCTGCCTCTGATATAATTGTAGTTTCCAACAACAAAAAAACAAGCGAAGACTTTAGAACTGAGTTGCGCCAAAACCTACTAGAAAAACTAGCTAAACCCAAAAAAGAGTGGATTACGGCGCTTTGTAATATTACGACCTACCTCGAAATTGAATTAACAGATTTAAACAGTTATATCCCGCTTAAAGAGGCCCTGCACAAGGCAGGTCAAGAACATGTTTTGCTCTATTACTCTACTCCATCCTCTCTTTTTTCTATGATTTCCAGTTCGATGTATCAACATGGGATGATTACAAACAAGACCAAAGTAGTCTTAGAAAAGCCACTCGGTAGCAATTTGGCTACTTTTGAAGAGGTTAATAATACCATACGACAATATTTCCAAGAGCGGCAAATTTACAGGATTGACCATTATTTAGGCAAAGAAACGGTTCAAAATCTAATGGTCTTACGATTTGCAAATCATCTGTTTGAATTGGCCTGGAACAGTCAAAATATAGATTATGTTGAAATTACTGTGGCAGAATCTTTGGGAGTAGGCACGCGCAAAGGATATTACGACAATTATGGAGCACTGAAAGACATGGTTCAAAACCATTTGCTGCAGTTGTTATGTTTGGTTGCGATGGAACCTCCTTCAATTTTAGATGCTGATAGTGTCCGAGACGAAAAATTAAAAGTACTCAAAGCTTTAGTGCCCTTTGACAAAACTAATGTGCAGCGAAGAACCATTAAAGCCCAATATACAAGAGGTGAGATAGACGATGATTTTGTAAAATCCTATCAAGAAGATATTGATGGATACAATTCCAATACCGAAACGTTTATTGCCTTGCGCACCTATGTTCAAAACTGGCGTTGGTCTGGTATTCCTTTTTACCTCAGAACGGGCAAAAGAATGACCGAAAGATACTCCGAAATTGTCATTAATTTTAAACATGTTCCGCACAATGTATTTCCAAAGCGTGCAGCTATAGATCGAAATAAATTAATTATTCGATTGCAACCTAATGAACGCATTGAATTGGTACAAATGGCCAAAATACCTGGCCCGGGTGGCTACCGTTATAAACCTATTTCTCTAGAACTTGATTATCTAGCCTCTGTAGGCAAGAAATTTCCAGATGCCTACGAACGCCTCATCATGGATGTCGTTCGAGGTAACCAAACATTATTTATGCGAGAAGACGAGGTACGTGCTTCGTGGAATTGGATACACTCTATTATGGATAATTGGGATGCAACGAATCAGGAACTTAAGCTTTATCAGGCAGGAACAGAAGGCCCTGGCGATGCTATTCTCAAAGAAGGTCATCAATGGAATAAAATGAAAAACAGAACAACATAATGCAAGAATTTGAAAACAAAGAAGCCTTAGAAATCGTGTTAAGTAATCGTATCGCATCGATCATAAAACGCAATTTACAAAAACAAGATCATGTTTCGATTTTGTTTTCGGGAGGAAGTACTCCAAAAGGCCTTCTGAATCGTTTGGCATCGATGCCCTTGGATTGGCAACGTCTTAAAATTAGTTTGGTAGACGATAGAATGGTAGCGGTCGATAGCCCTTTTTCGAATGCAGGCATGATTCAGAGAGAATTACTTGAACGTATACCTTCTATAGAACCCTCCCCTACTTTTGTACCTTTGGTACTTTTTCCTTCGAATTTTGAACAAAACCTAAATGACCTTAACAAAGGTTTAGAACTGCTAGGAAATATTGATATTGTGCTATTAGGTATGGGATTAGATGGACACTTTGCCTCTTTATTTCCCCAAGACAACGCCTCTTATCAAGGCCTTAGCCATTCTTACGAAGCGCCTTTGTTGTATACCAAAGCCCCTGCCTTTCCCGAAGATAGAATTACTTTTTCTTGGCCTTTCTTGAAAACTGCAAAACACCTATTTCTGCATGTTACGGGAGCCCCCAAAAAAGAGATTATTCAACAAAACCACCAAGACAGTAACTTGCCCATTCAAACACTTCTTAACGATCATCAAAACAATCTCGAAATCGTTTGGGCACCTTAAGCAACATAAATTATGAATAAAACAATAGAAGCAATTACGCAAAGAATTGCACTCAAAAGCCAAGAAAGTCGGCAAGCGTACGAAGCTCAAATGCAACGTGCTGCATCCGAGGCGATCACACGTGGACGTTTATCTTGTGGCAACTTGGCCCATGCTTTTGCTGCCTGTAATCCTCAAGAAAAGCAAGAGTTATCGCAAGACAATTGGCCCAATTTAGCCATTGTATCCGCCTACAACGATATGCTTTCTGCCCACAAACCTTACGAACACTATCCCGATATTATTCGTAAAGTAGCCCTGGAAAACCAAGCCGTTGCACAGTTTGCAGGTGGTGTCCCGGCTATGTGTGACGGAGTAACACAAGGTCAGGCAGGTATGGATTTGTCTTTATTGAGCAGAGATGTGATCGCCCTATCTACAGCAATCGCATTATCTCACAATATGTTTGACGGAACATTATGTTTGGGCATTTGCGACAAAATTGTTCCAGGCTTATTAATTGGAACCCTAAAGTTTGGACATTTACCTACTATATTTGTACCAGGTGGCCCAATGAAAAGCGGGATTACCAATGATGAAAAAGCGACGATTCGGCAACAATACGCACAAGGTTTAATCAGTCGGGCCGAATTATTAAAGGGAGAATCTGCAGCATATCACTCGGCAGGCACCTGTACCTTTTATGGCACTGCCAATAGCAATCAAATGCTCATGGAAATAATGGGGCTGCATTTACCAGGTTCATCTTTTGTCAATCCTGATACCCCTCTGAGGTCGGCCCTCACCGCAGCAGCCGTGCAACAACTTATCAAAAACACCAAGCAGGATTCCAAGATTCCTTTGTACAAAATTATTACGGTCAAAAACATCGTGAATGGTATGGTCGGCTTATTGGCAACAGGAGGGTCAACCAATCTAACACTCCACCTGCCGGCAATTGCCAAAGCTGCAGGTATTCAAATCGACTGGCAGGATTTTGCTGACTTATCTGAAGTAGTCCCTTCTATTACAAGGGTATATCCTAATGGGAAAGCCGATATTAATCATTTTCATGCTGCAGGAGGTATGTCTTATGTAATCAAAACCCTTCTAGACAACGGCTTGTTGCACCAAGATGTTCAAACCATAGTAGGACAAGGCATGCAAGCCTATACCAAAGAACCATTTATCCTTGAAAAAAATCAACTAAGCTTTAGGGAAGGCCCAAAAGATTCCCTTGATTTAGATGTAATAAGAGCCGTTCAAGATCCATTTTCAGCAAAAGGAGGGATAAAACAACTCAAAGGAAACCTGGGGAAATCTATCGTCAAAGTTTCATCGGTCGCCGAAGAACACCGATTCATCAAAGCGCCGGCTATAGTTTTTGACGATCAATACGAGCTTTTGGATGCTTTTAAAGAAGGCCGACTACATCAAGATTTTATAGCCGTCATTCGATTTCAGGGCCCTCGTGCCAAAGGAATGCCCGAATTGCACAAGCTAAATCCAACGCTGACAGTCTTACAAAAACTAGGCTACAAAGTAGGACTAGTAACCGATGGTCGAATGTCTGGAGCATCCGGAAAAGTACCTTCCGCAATTCATTGTGTGCCCGAAGCAACCGAAGGTGGTTTATTGGCCAAACTCAAAGACGGTGACCCTTTATTATTAGATTGTAATCAAGGTTTATTGAAGTGCCTTAACGAATCTGAGGTACAAGCCCGTACAGCTGTAAACACCCCTCCTATGGCCACCGGAACTGGTAGAGAATTATTTAACAACATCCGCGCCTTATTAACATCAAGTGATACCGGCGCAACTATTTTTTAATTATGATACAAAATGGAATAAGCAATATTGTTGCACAAAACCCTTGTATACCGGTAGTCACTTTTAAGCATACCGATGAGGTAAAACCAGTTTTGGACAAACTAGCGCAACAAAAAATAAATTGTATTGAAATCACCTTGCGAACAGATGTTGCCGAAGCGGCCATTCGTTTGTGCCAATCTTTGGCACCGGAGCATTTCAAAGTAGGAGTCGGTACCATAATAGACGCCCAACAAGTCGAACTTTGTCAGAAATTAGCCGTTGATTTTATGGTTAGTCCAGGTTCTTCTCCCTTTATAGTGGATTGTATGCAACAATCAGGCATTGCTTTTCTGCCCGGCGTCATGACCCCTTCCGAAATCATAAGAGCTCATTCCGCAAATTGTCAATATCTTAAATTATTCCCCTTTAATATTGCAGGTGGAATAAAAGCAATCAAGAGTTATGCAAAGGTTTTTCCAAGTATCCAATTTTGTCCTACCGGAGGAGTTGATAAGGCTAATTATCAAAGCCTTCTAGCACTAGATAATGTTGTATGCGTTGGCGGTTCGTGGCTTATTAAATAAAAAGAGAACCCTTAGCAGAACGCTTTTAAAATAATCACCACACTTCGGGAGGACCCTTTTGACTGTTTAAGTCGGGGTCCTCTTTTTTTATTGCATTACATTCCTTAATTTTTTTTAGTAAAAATCAAACATACCTACATTTACAAACGCTTAATCATTGACTTTTAATAGAATTATACATATATTTACTTATAGTAACCTATACAATATCGAATCGAAAATATGATCAAATCTACTTAACTTATATATCACTGTTTTATACTTTTATCGGTGATACTAGATGCTAGTGGATGTATTATTGAGGCTGCTACCGCGACAACAACAAAATCTTTTTCAATAAAATAGATATATCATTCACTTGTCTCAAAATGTTTCGATAGATCGGTCAAGAACCATTTCCTATATTTAAGATAGGGTGATTGCTCCAAATCAAATAGAAATTGACATTTCTAAATGTAATCGCAAGTATTTTAGATGCCCTGCAATCAAAAAGGCACACAACTAAAAGTGATTTATAAAAATCTAATTCAAATCAGAAGGCATTATGAAACATTTATTGGTATTTAGTCTAAGTTTATTATCCTTTACCCTAGCTGCACAGTATCAGCTTATTTGGTCGGAT
>CAJQQM010000078.1 GCA_905480485.1 uncultured Aureispira sp. | reverse complement strand
GGCCGCTATTGGGATTATTATTTTAGCCAAACAGATACATGTGGCTATGGGCACACATTCCGATAGCAAAAATATCATACAAAATTTAGTCGATGCGGTTACTTATTTGCCAGATGTAAATCCATTTGTACTGATAATAGCTGTGGCAGGCTTGTTATTATTGTTGTTTAATTCCAAAATAAGCTACCGAATTTTTCACATCCTACCGCCGCCGATGTGGGTGATAGCCTTATCCATTCCTTTCGTATATTTTTTCAATTTCTTTGAAGATCAGACACTCACATTTTTGGGCAATGCCTACGAAGTGGGGCCGCATCTTTTATTAGATATTCCCGACAATATCACCGATTCAATTATGTTTCCCAATTTTGGCAAAATCAACACCATCGAATTCTGGACGACAGTCTTGTCTATTCTAATTATCACGAGTATCGAATCGTTGGCTATTGCCAAAGCGGTCGATAAAATCGACCCTTACAAACGCAAAACTGATTTGAACAAAGACCTAACGGGAATAGGGTTGAGTACCATGGCAGCAGGAATGATTGGCGGTTTACCCGTCATTGCAGTGATTATCCGGAGTACTGTCAATATTCACAATGGGGCCAAAACCAAATGGTCGAATATGTATCAAGGGCTTTTATTGTTGCTTTTTATAGTGGTGTTGAGTCCGATTATGCGACAAGTACCGCTTTGTGCATTTGCAATTCTATTAGTATATACGGGGTTTAAGTTGGCATCACCGGCTGTCTTTAAGCAAGTCTACAACAAAGGGACTGAACAACTCATCTACTTTATTTTCACGATGGTTTTGACGCTTTTTACGAACCTGCTAATTGGTCTATTGGGTGGATTGGTCATAGTTATGATCAGCCATATTCTATTGGCTAGAGTTTCTGTGGTACGGTTTTTTCAAATGGTGTATCGTTCGGGGTCTCAATTGATCAAAAACGATGACGGTAGTTTTGATTTAAAAATAAAAGGCATTGCCAATTTTCTAGGTATTCTTAAAATAGAAAAGATGGTCAGTCAGATACCTGCAGGGGCCAATGTCAATATAGATTTGTCTGAGACAAGGTTGGTGGGTACTACCTACATGGACTACATTGTCGATTATTTGAAATTGCAAAAGGATACTGGTGCTGAGGTGATTATTCGTGGTCTTGGGTCGCACGTGTCGTCTACCACGCACAACCGCGCCCTCAAAATATCGATGAACAACGCCGCCGTCAAATTATCGCCCCGTCAGGTGCGCCTGCAAAATCTGGCTAATGAAAAAGATTACCGTTATAAAAGCAGGGTCGATTGGAATACAAGCTACCTTAAAAATTTCCATTTTTTTGAAGTCCGTCCAATAGAGCGCAAATCTAACTGTCTTAAAGGGAAATTCAAGGATTTGGATATATCCTGGGAAATTGCGGACGTAACCTTTAACGAAGGGGCCGCCTTTACCGCGGAAACGTTTACAACTACCTTGATGGTCTTGAAATTAAACACCAAAATTCCTGTCTTCTCCATGGAAAAAGAGGGTGTTGTCGAAAAACTATTCGACCGGGTAATGGCCTTCACCGGGCATAAGGATATCGATTTTGAAATGTATCCAAACTTTTCTAAAAAATTCTTAATCATGGGCAACAAAGAGGCTGAAATTCAGGCATTTTTTACCGACGAAATTGTCAGCTTTTTTGAGGAACACCAAATATACCACCTCGAAAGCAACGGAGAGGCCTTGGTTATTTTTGATAAGATTAAGTTGGCAAGAACAGACGAAACAATTGCTTTTATTCAATACGGCAAAGAGTTGGCGACCCTTTTGCGTGAAAATTAACTAATTTAACACAGACAGGTCAATACCGAGCGTCCAAAATAAATGTGCCCAATAAGTATTTGCTTTCGTAGCCTAATTCTTGAAGCAGCCGAGGCTATCTTTCACCTTTACAAA
This sequence comes from uncultured Aureispira sp., assembly GCA_905480485.1. Classification (GTDB taxonomy): domain Bacteria; phylum Bacteroidota; class Bacteroidia; order Chitinophagales; family Saprospiraceae; genus Aureispira. The sequence continues at coordinate 891 of CAJQQM010000078.1, read as the reverse complement.
GGCAGCAACAATCTATTGCAGTTGCAAAGGCGCGATACGTCATTAATTGAGGTTATTCGTTCCACCCAAGAGCAGTACAAAAAGAAACGTCACTAAAAGGCAAAAATATATAGTGGATTATTAATAGCAAAGGGGCCACTAATGTTGCTACTGTGCCACCTTTATTTCCCATTTTAAATCTATCTAAAATACGCTTGATGTACTACTAATTATTTTCGTTATTTTGCGCCAATCAAAAGTTGAATTAATCATTCTTTGACTTGCAGACTTTTTTTTGCCTTACGGTTTGCTTACCTTAGGAACAATATTTGACATTGCATTTATATTCTTTAACTAAAAAAATACACCATGATTAAAAATGTATCTCTATTGTTTTGCCTTCTTGTGATGGCTTTTGTATCAAATGCACAATTAAAAATCTCCAAAGAAAAAACATCGACGCCACCCAAATTTTCAAAAGGCGATTATATCGGAAATATTTTTTATAATGAAGACGGTACAACTACCCTTCATTACGTCGAAAAACAGCCGTTTAGGGTCTATTTCAAAAATTACACCTACGATCAAGAGTTCAATCTAGTGAATCATGATATTGATATGTTTCTATTAGAAGACCAACTTTTTCCATGGAGGAAAAAATTTGAATGGTTCAATTATAGAGGGGAAGATTATACTGTACAAGGAATATCTATCGACCCAACATGGGGTGGTAAGTTGGTAGCGCGCAAAAAGATAACCACTTGGAAATATTCTCCTGTGTTCGGCGATTATTATCCGGTGGTTGAAATTGCAGATATGCAAACCATCAAAGGGGCAGAGGATAATCGCGTGTATCTATACCATAGGGCAGAAGATTATCAAACAGGTAATGTGGTGTTGTTGGTTGGCAAT
>CAJQQM010000077.1 GCA_905480485.1 uncultured Aureispira sp. | reverse complement strand
AAAGAAGGAGAGTTTAGGTCTTAATATTATCCAAAAGCTAGCAAAACAACTTGATGCTAATGTGGTAAGAAACAATCCTGAGAAAGGCGTCCACTACCAATTAAAATTCGAGAAACCTTCCAAGAAATCTAGCTTCAATACTTCTTTACACAATAACAAGAGGCGTACGACAAGACTTATGAAAAATGAATATCGATAAAACGATCCATATTTTTGTACAGAAAGCTGTGTTATTGTTCAATTGACATCGAACACATACCTTTGTTTAATTTATTTGAAAGTCCCTTCAAATTTTTGTACATTTTAGGCGTTAAATAGCTTCAGCAAAGACGAACCCTATTGATTTGTACTCCAATAACATAGGTATTCTAATGTACTAAATACAGGTTTTATGAATTTTTTAATTTTACTTTTTCTACTATTTCTACTCTTGTGGATGGGTATTAAATTCGTTAATTTTTTCCAATTAGCCGATTGGTACTTAAGCCGAAAATTTAAGGCAAATGGCCTACAACTGCATAGTTATACCAATGAAGAAGGAAGTACCTTAAGTTATTGGATGGGTGGCAACGGCCCTAGCCTTGTTTTGATTCATGGCTTTGGTGCACCTGCTAAGTTTCAGTGGGACCGTCAACTCAAAGCACTTGTGCAGTCCTACCATTTGATTATACCCAACCTCCTTTACTTTGGACAAAGCAAAGCTAGTAATCAGGATTTCAGTCCGGATTACCAAGCCCAATGTATAGCCCAATTACTCACCGAGGATTTAGACCTTAAAACCTTCCATGCAGTCGGCATTTCCTACGGTGGTGTTGTGGCGGTTATGTTGGCCAATACCCTGGCTGACAAAATACAGAAATTAGGTATTTGCGATAGTCCTATTCGTTTTTTTACCGATCAGCATATAGAAAACAGCTTAAAAAAATTTAAGGTTTCTTCAATAGAATCTTTGCTTGTACCCGACCTTCCAAAAGCTTTAGTTGGTCTGTCTTCAATAGCTTTTCACAAGCCGTTTCCGATACCTTCATTTGTATTGAAAGATACGTTCGATGGATTGGTTGTTCCGCATAATGCCGAAAAAAAAGCTTTATTACGCTATCTTTTTGAGCACCGCACGGAACTTTCGGCACTTACATTTAATTTTAAATGCCCTATATTATTGGTTTGGGGAGAATTTGATGCCTTAATTCCTAACGAAATAGGACAAAAACTATTAGACTACTTTGGCGAAGAACAAGCACAACTACATATTATCCCAAATGCGGCACATATGCCCAATCTAGAACAAAGTAAGGCCTTTAATAAGGTACTGACTAGATTTCTGAAATCACCCGATTAAATCGCAATTATGATTTTAAATGGCATTCGAAAATTAGGCTTGGTGCGCAACTTTTATAGTAGTAAAATTGGCCAAAAATGGATAGAAAATAAACTTCAAACCGTTTATCCTCATATTCGTAAACCCAATTCAATTCTTGACATTGGATGTGGTAATGGTTTGATAAGTCACCGACTACTAGAACTGCAGTACAACTGTATCCCCCTAGATGTAACTAATTTAAGCATTATTCCTAACCTTAAGGTTCAACTATACGACGGACAGCAGCTTCCTTACGAGGATAAGTCTATGGATATAGCCCTGTTATTGACTGTCCTACATCATACCAAAGACCCAGTCAAGGTATTGAAAGAAACAGCCCGTATAGCCCAAAAAATAATCATAATAGAAGATATTTATCACAACCGACTGCAACAATATCTAACCTATGGTATGGATACTTTAGTAAATCTAGGCCATTCATCTATGACCTATCAAAACAAGTCAGATAGTGAATGGAAAAAAGTATTTGAACAATTAAACCTTACACTAACATCGGTGTGCTATCGGCCAATCTTAGGTGTTTTTCGCCAGGCTACTTATGTGCTTGACGGTGTAGAATAAATAATATTCAATTTTTAGCCCCAAAAAAAGTGCCTTTTGAAATTCAAAAGACACTTTCTAATAGCTATTTAGCCTAGGGCTTTATACTGCGGTCACATCATTGGCGAACAAAGGGAAATCAGACATATAATTATTTATCTCTTTTTTGACAGAGTCGATTAGCTCGGGCTGTTCAACGTTCGACAAAATCTTATCTATCCATTGCACCGTTTGAACACAATCGGCTTCTTTAAATCCTCTTGTAGTAACAGCAGAAGTACCGATACGGATTCCAGAAGTAACAAAAGGTGATTGTGTATCAAATGGAACCATATTTTTGTTGACGGTGATATCAGCTTTGATAAGTGTATTTTCAGCATCTTTCCCTGTCACTTGTTTGGCTGTCAGATCGATAAGCATTAGATGATTATCAGTACCTCCTGAAATTATTTTGTAGCCTAATTTAACAAACTCTGTTGCCATAGCTTGGGCATTGAGAACAACTTGTTGTTGGTAGGCCACAAAAGAAGGCTGTAAGGCTTCATGAAAAGCCACGGCTTTAGCCGCAATAATATGCTCGAGTGGCCCTCCTTGTGTACCAGGAAATACCGCGCCGTTGAGCAGGGTGCCTAATTTTTTTAAATTACCGCTTTTTTTCCAGCGTACACCAAACGGATTTTCACTATTTTTACCCAGTAAAATCATCCCTCCTCTTGGTCCTCTTAGGGTTTTGTGTGTGGTTGTCGTTACCATATGACAATACTCTAGCGGATTATCTAGTAGTTTAGCAGCAATTAATCCAGCAGGATGTGCCATATCACACCACAAAAGCGCACCAATGTTGTCGGCAATAGCTCTAAATCGTTCATACTCCCATTCTCGAGAATAAGCCGAGGCGCCACAAATCAACAATTTTGGACGCTCTTTTTTAGCAATACTCTCTACTCGGTCCATATCAATACGACCGCTGTCTTGTTCTACGCCGTAAAATACAGGCTGATAAATCTTACCAGAAAAATTAGCTGGTGAACCATGTGTTAGATGCCCTCCGTGCGCCAAGTCAAAGCCCATAATTTTGTCCCCAGGCTGTACTGCCATCAAGTATACTGCGGCATTCGCTTGTGCCCCAGAATGTGGCTGTACATTGGCATACTCAGCACCATACAATTCACAGGCACGGTCTATTGCTAGTTGTTCAACTTTATCGACCACTTCGCAACCGCCATAATAACGCTTTTGAGGATAGCCTTCAGCATATTTATTGGTTAGACAAGACCCCATCGCCTGCATTACCTGCTGACTAACGATATTTTCGGAAGCGATTAACTCAATGCCCTCGCACTGACGTTGGTATTCCTTTTCTATTAGGTTTTGAATTTGAGAATCTTTCATCATTGATTTTGGTATTTGAATAGTCGTAAAATAGTTGAAAGTAATTAGTTCAATAAAGGTACGAAAAACAAAAAATAATGCGCCTAGCACAACAAAAAAAATAACTTGATTCCATAAAATTTTAAATTACTGAAAGCCTTCTTATCTTTAGGTAATAGCTTCAAGCCCATCCAATCGATCTAGGGATTGAATAAGTGGATTCATTAATTGACTGTTTTGTCGCTGATCCTAGTGCCATTTGAAAACCAATTAGCATCTCCTTTGTTAAACAACTAGCATCTTTATTTTTTTGCTTTATAACACCATCAACATGAAAAAAAGAGAATTTCTTAAGTCCGCTGCTGTTTTGTCGGCGGGGGTATTCATTAGCCCATTCATCAGTGCCTGCGAAAACAACAATTCTACCGAAGATAGTGGCAAGCCCAAAACCCCAAATCCACCCGAAAAAATGTTGGTAGCCTTGCCCGAACTTGGCTACAGTTACGATGCCCTCGAACCCTACATCGATGCAAAAACCATGGAAATTCATCACAGCAAACACCATGCAGGCTACACCAAGAAATTTAAAAGCGCACTAGAATCAAGCGATCTTCAGGAAATGTCGATTGAATCTTTGTTTCAGTCGCTTGATACGAGTGAACAGCATCTTTCATTGCGCAACAACGGAGGTGGCTATTACAATCATAAGCTATTTTGGGAAAGCATTGGCCCCGACAAGGGAGGCGAAGCAAGCGGCAATATACAAGCGGCAATACAGCAGTCTTTTGGTAGTTTCGAAAACTTTTCTAATAAATTTAAAGATGCCGCAGCCAAGCGATTTGGTTCGGGTTGGGCTTGGCTCATTCAAGATGCTAATGGCGCGTTAAAAGTGGTAGACACCCCCAACCAAGATAATCCACTGATGCATCAGCTAGTAGAAGTAAACGGACAGCCTCTACTTGGTTTGGATGTTTGGGAACATGCCTACTACCTCAACTACCAAAACCGTAGAAAGGAGTATATCAATGCCTTTTTTAATTTAATTGATTGGGAACGTGTAAACAGCCGCCTTGTCTAAATATTAATAATTTAACAATATATCTACAAAAGGCCTTCTACCTATGTAGAAGGCCTTCGTTATTTTCATTATTTTAAAAATCTGTTAATCCATTCCAATCAAACAACTTGCTTCAAATTTTTAGCGTTAATTGATTAAGTAACTAGATAATGATTCAAAACCTAAAAATTTACTCTATGAAAAATGTACTTTCTATCCTCAGTGCAGGAATACTAGGGGGCGTCATTGCTCTAAGTGGTGCACAATTATTCAATACACCGACAGGTACCGTCAGTGCTACCCCTCCTACAGAGCATTTTGAAAGCACCCTTAACAACCAATCCACAAAATTAGCCAACAATCATCAGTTCAACAGCCACCCGAACGGATTTGCTGAGGCGTCTGAAAAAGCGATGCCCGCTGTTGTGAATATTACAGCGATCACACAATATCAGGCGCGATCAGAAAGAGAAAAAAGATATTTTAAATTTTTTGGGGAACCGGATCCTTCTCGTTCTACAGGTTCGGGAGTGATAATCAGCGACAAAGGCTATATTGTGACTAATAATCACGTTATTAAGGATGCCACTAAAGTAGAAATAACCCTCACTGACAACCGTAAATTTGATGCTATTGTCATGGGCAAAGATCCTTCAACCGATATTGCGGTTCTCAAAATTGAAGGAAAGGACCTTCCGGTTATTGACTTGGCGAATTCTGACGATGTTAAAATTGGAGAATGGGTCCTTGCTATTGGAAATCCGTTTGAACTTTCGTCTACAGTTACTGCTGGAATTATTAGTGCCAAGGGACGCGATATTAGCATCCTAAATGGGCAATCAAGTGTAGAATCTTTTATACAAACAGATGCCGCTGTTAATCCGGGCAATAGTGGTGGTGCCTTGGTGAATACTCAAGGTGCTTTAATCGGAATTAATACAGCGATTTATGCCCCCTCAGGCACCTATGCGGGCTATTCCTTTGCTGTTCCAATCAATTTAGTCAAAAAAGTAATGCAAGATTTAATCGATCATGGTGAGGTCAAACGCGCCTTTTTAGGGATAATGATTCGAGACATTAACTCAGACATTGCGGACGAATTAGACTTGTCAGTTACCGAAGGCGTATTCATAAACGAGCTAATTGAAGGGGGTGCTGCCTACAATTCCACGCTTCAAGCAGGGGATGTAATAACGCAAATAAATGGAATCAAAACATCATCAGTACCTAAATTGCAAGAACAAATTGCGAGCAAAGACCCGGGCGATGCGATTGTAGTCACAGTCGACCGAAAGGGAATGGAAAAAAATATCAAAGTGTTGCTAACGCCACGCGATTAAATAACTTATCTCTTATCTTGACTAAAAGAAGGTTTGCCTAGGCAAACCTTCTTTTTTTCGTAGAAACCAACTACCAAAACCACAGCATACCCTTAGAAAAGAGTACAAATTTTAACCCTGTCGAATTATTTAACAAAGGATTATGAAGTCTCCTTTTTTAGTGGTAAAATAGACGTATCCATCCGATATATTATGTACTACAATTCCACATTACTCCTTGCGTTCTTATTTGTTTTTACTAACACAAGTGCACAATACTCCGCAGGTCAAAGCTATTTTGACAGCAATAGCTATATTGAATATATAGCGGGCAACCTCCCTATTATATTGACGGCAGCCCACGGAGGATATCAAGAACCTGCCGCTATTCCTAACAGAAACTGCACAGGCTGTTCTTATCTGAGGGATGCCTATACCCAAGAACTAACTAGAGAACTTAAGGATGCTCTTTTTGCGCGTACAGGTTGCTACCCTCATGTTATTGTCAACTTGTTGCACCGTAAAAAATTAGATGCCAATCGAGCTATTACCGATGCAGCAGACGGAGACCCTATCGGAGAAACAGCCTGGCAACGTTATCATGACTTTATTGACAGTGCTAAAAATCGAATCAACCAGACTTTTGGAAAAGGCCTATACTTGGATATGCATGGACATGCGCATACAGTACAACGTTTAGAATTGGGTTATTTAATCTCTAAATTCAATTTGCAGCAAGCCGATTCTTTTTTAAATAATTATCCAAACAGTAGCATTCATCATTTGACAGCCAATAACTTAAATGCTTATTCCAAAGCAGCCTTGATACGTGGGCCAAAAAGTTTTGGGACTTTATGCGAAGATAAAGGCTATCCGGCCGTACCCTCTTCAAATCAACCGTTCCCTGCTGCTTCAGAGCCTTATTTTAGTGGTGGATACAACACAGATAGACATGGTTCAAAATCAGGTGGAACGATAGATGGCATTCAAATAGAATGTCATTCAACCTTGCGTTTTAACACGAGCGATAGGCAAGATTTTGCCGATAGTTTAGCAGGGGTTATTTTGGATTATTTGATGCAACATTATTTTGTTAATTTATCTACAAACTATTGTTTGACAAGTAATAGCACCGCTAATAATTCGAGAAAAACTAAAGTATTCCCCAACCCTACAGATGCGTTCCTCTACATTCATATACCGACTGCCCCGCTACAAATATCTATATACAACACGTTAGGAAATTGTATTTATCAACAGTATCTAGGTGTCAATTATGCTAAAATCAATCTATCTAGATTTGAAAAAGGGGTGTATTACCTGCAATTGAAGCAGCAGTCAAAATTGATTCAGACCCAAAAAATCATCAAAAAATAGCATTTTGGGGGCGACTATTTTAAAATGATAGACATCTCTAAACGGATTAAACGGATCAATCCCTCCCCAAAAAATGGATTAGGAAGTGAACTCATACAGACAAAATAATGGATTACACCGTATTTTCATTTGTCGCTACAGGATAGAGCCCTCCAAAAAAATTTAGGGATGACAGGATAATTGAACTGCCTTTTCTGTTATTTTAACTTGTTTTTGTATATTTGTGTTTTATTGCCTGCGTAGCTCAACTGGATAGAGTATCGGTTTCCGGAGCCGAAGGTTACAGGTTCGAACCCTGTCGTGGGCACAAAAAAGGGATGTAGTTCGTATGAACTACATCCCTTTTACACACAATAAAAGTGCTATTTACAAAGCAGCAGTAGTGTTGTCTTGGTTGCCAAAGGTCTTGACAAAAGCAATAGATTCGGGCACATGTATTTTGTAATAAACAGCTTCTTCACATTCCTCTCCTTTTACCAACAAGACTTTTTTGTTTTTGGGGGGACTAATCGTGAAAGTACTAAGTTGATTATTTTCTCTAGCTGTTAAATCATAGCGACCATTGTCCATGAGGTATTTTAATAAAGGCAAAGAACCTTGACTAATTTTAACGTTTGTCTCTATCGAAATTCTGCTACCTTTTGTTTTTATTATTTCAACTTGGCTTTTGTCTACCTGAATATGTAATTCAACGACCCCTTTGGGCAAGGTCATAATTTGAGGCATCTTTTGGCTCGCTTGAGCAAATAATAGGTTGATTTGAAAAAAAGAAATACAAATAAATACTAGTAATTTAGAATAGGACATTTTCGTTTGTTTTGTGGTTAACGGTCAATGAAATATAGAATATTGTGTGTGTTTGTACTTCCATAAATTCAAATACGATACCAAAAATGAGAAATGTTTGTTTCTTCTTGTATAATCCTATGAAAATAGTCGATTAAAACATGGGAACTAATTATAGGATTATTTAAAGCCTATGGTTGACCTATCAAAAAACAAAAAACATAACAAACTGATTTACAGATATTTTAAAATAGAATATTTCCTTTTTTATTTTTTTTAATTTCCCCAAAAAAAATAATCGAAACTGCTTAGGCAGCTTCGATTATTTATAAAAAATAGTTGAACACTTACAAAATTTGCTATCGAAATAGCTTCAAAACAAAGAATTCAATTTGGTATTTTGTTCATATTTGAATTTAATTTTTCATTTTGAAACTATTTTCCAATATCTTCATTCCATAAATCAGGGTTGTTTTCGATGAAATCCTGCATCATCTCTATACAGCTTGTATTATTTAAGTTGATGACTTCTACCCCATGTTCTTTCATAAATGAAGCCGCCCCTTCAAAAGTGGTATTTTCGCCAACAACAACTTTTTTTATGCCAAACTGTACCACTGCCCCTGCACACAAATAACAAGGCATTAATGTAGAATACAACACCATCCCATTGTAGCTGCCTACCCTTCCAGCCTGTTTTAGGCAATCAATCTCTGCATGTGCCATCGGATCGTCTTGCTGAATGCGTTGATTGTGTCCCGCACCAATGATTTCATCCCCTTTCACTAAGACAGACCCAATTGGAATACCTCCACTTTCAGCACCTTTTTGAGCTTGTTCGATCGCTGCTAACATAAATTTATCCATCTTTCAAGGCTTTTAGTTGATGATATATATTTTCTACATTCATCGAAGCCGTATCTTCGCTACCTCGACACAAATCCATCAAAAAGGCATCTTGCTTGTTCCCCAAGGATCGAGCCACCGAATAAGGAATTTGTGGCTGAAAAGTAACGAGAGAATACTTAGAATGATAATCGTCATAAGTATTTTCTAAATGATGTTCTAACACTCGTTTTTTACGGAATATAGGATCTGCGACATGATCTCTCATTTCGTAATAATTTTCGATGGCTAAATCCCCAATAGCATCTCCATTTTCTTTGCGCAAGCGTTGATAAGTCTGATAGGCCTCAGCCCAATTACCTACTCCGTGTTTTTCGATACATTGATTTAGGATACGGCAATCTTCGAAGGAAGCGTTCATCCCTTGCCCATAAAAAGGTACGATAGCGTGGGCCGAATCCCCAATCAATACTGCTGCATCATTTTTTATCCAAGGATAACATTTTAAGGTGCCCAACTTGCCTACAGGATTTTCAGCAAACTCCTGTTGTAAGTTTTCAAGATGCGGCAAAGCATCAGCAAATTGTTCTTCAAAAAAGGCCTGTACTTTTTCGGGATTATCCAAGGATTCAAAACTTATAGGCCCCTTGTTGGGGAAAAACAGCGTGCAAGTAAAAGAAGCATCGGCATTTGGCAAGGCAATTAACATATAATTCCCTCTTGGCCATATATGCAGGGCATTCTTTTCTAAGGCAAAGGCCCCTACTTTTGAGGGTGGCATACTCAATTCTTTATAGCCGTGGTCAAGCCAATCTACTGTTGACTTATGATCAGAATAAGTAGCTTCAAGGGCATTTCGCACCGATGAATTGGCTCCGTCACCACCAATAATCGTACAGCCCTTAAAAATTACTCTTTCCTTTGTTTTATAATCTTCTACCTCGACACTGATCGCATCAAAATCTACTTTGACGCATTTTTTATTAAAATGAATACGCACTTTTTCGTACGATTCGGCTTCCGTCATGAGTAACTGATTCAGACCACCACGAGATATAGAGTTGATATATTGTGAATCGTCTTTACCATACGGTGCGAACTGCAATTGACCATCGGTAGAATGTAACATTCGCCCAGGCATCTTTACACCTTCGGAAAGAACCTTATGTACGATTCCTACTTCTTTTAAAGGTAATATACCCCGATCTGACAATGCCAAATTAATGGACCGCCCGGCACTAATATCAGCTTTTCTCATATCAGGTCTGCTTTCAAATATTTCTACCGCCAAACCTTTTTGCGCTAAGTATATAGCCATTAAAGAACCTGCAAGTCCAGCACCTACTATTATAACGGGATGATCATTCATAACTATTATTATTTTGACATAAATTAGATGCCCAAATATCGTTAATTTTTTATAAAGTTAGGTGCAAACAATGCAATAAATGACAACAATTAAACAAAGGAAAAATCCCCAAGACTGAGGAGTCTTGAGGATTTTAATTCGGAAGGGGAATAGAGTTGATAGCTTATTTGAGCATTTTCTTGAGAAAATCATTTTTCATCTTGATTTCGGTAATACTTTTTTGTTTTTTTACCCTCATAAAGATTTCTTGATTTTGCTGCTTCACAATCATATTTTCAGCTAAATCTAAAAACTCATACTTCCATTTAATTAATTCATGTTCTTCCAGGTTATACTTGAGTGCCTGAGAGGACAAAGAAGTGTCATCTCTTAACAACTGCAGGACAACCTGAGTTTTGAATTTTGGAGAATGTGATTCGGATTTCATAATAAGTAAGTTTAAATTGGTGTGTGGTTTGGTTATTCTAAAACTTAATTATATTACAATGCCGAGGTTTACTATAAATATAATAAATTGGACTTAATTAATCAAATATAAAACTTTATTTTACCATTTTATGGTTTTGCAAAATCCTATTTCGGGTATTGATACTACATAAATATCAGTATTCAGATTGTCTAGACCATTCAATGAATATTGATTTAAACCCGCATCTAGTGTTTTCTGAACGACTAATCGACCGTTTTTGTCGTACATCAACAAATCGAAATCATGTAGGATAGCTTTCTCAATATCAAGGCATAAATTATCTGAGCATCTAAATACATCGACTAAAAACTGATCTTCCTGGGCAATTTGCTCTGTATTGATGGTACCGTCAACCACTATGTGTAATACAAAACGATCACTGCGATCACTTGGGGAACCGTTAAACAGGTAGGCATCAGTGCCAATCGGGTAAAAAATATTTAGTTCTTTATCTTCTAAATAAAGCTCAGCATGTGCTGGAAAATTCTCAAACTCATTGATTTTAATACTGTAATTAGAGTCTAACGAAACTTTATTCGTGAGCGGAATCGAAATATTTTTGCTTAAATCATTCGGTAAAGCATTGATACGAATCATAGAACCATTGACATCAGAGGCCAAATCTACTCGGTTGGCTTGTTCACTTTTGAGAAAATGGGCATCGTAATCACTATCGAAATTTTTGGTCGCTTGATCGCGCAAAACGACTACCGTTTCGCAAGTACTCGTTAGTCCTACCATTGACAATCTAACAATAGGCATCGTCAAAGGAGATGACTTTAAGAAGGGTGTGGTCATTACAGAAGGATCATTGATTCGACAAGAATTGTTAAAATTGAGGGTAGCCGCGGCATCTACACGCACCCAAAACCCTTGCATCGAATGTATATTTTTAGTAAATGAACTGGGCGAACTTATACCACCAACATAGGAATTATAAGATTTAGTAACAGGGTCCCAGGTGTAATAACCGCGCTGTATTGAATTGGAGGCACCCGACATGAGCAAATCAAAATCAATCGGAGAAGGATAAGGATTTCCAACAAAATTCCATCCTTGTGGAGAAGTAGCATTGTTTGGAGGGTTAGAACCGGCGGTATACGTCAACCCGCGACTTAGGCTACCTGTAATAGGTACTCCCTCAATATCTAGTGTTATGCCTGCAAAGGCATTAAAATAAACTGTATACCCTTCACCCTCGTTCATCGTATGTGACAAACTTGTTGGAGCTACCCAACCTACTTCATAATCTAAGGATGGATCGGTTTCGTCGTAATAATAGATATTTGGGAAAGGTGCAGCGGCAAGATCGAGCGGTATATCATCGTTGATTTGCCCAACGGTTGGCGAATAGACAGGGGCAGATAAAAAGTGATGCCCTGTGGTATTTTGCACAAAACGCTCTGCAGAAATAGTCCCTACAAACAAACCTCCTTTATCATCAATCAAAGCAGTAGTAGAGGCATCTGAATTTAAGGTCAATTTAAAGCTTCCTGTATTAAAAGTCCCACTAGTTAAGGTTAAACGTTTGTAGATAGTAGCATCATTGCTAAGTTCTATCGTCCCAGTAGTATTCATCTCTACATTATCAACTTCTCCAAGCTTTATGTATCTAGAAGTCGCACCACCAAAAGAAATAGTTCCGAAAATAGCACCTGTATTATCCAAGACACCGTTTAGCTCCAAAATATTGGTGTTAAGTACCGTAATTAAACCTGTACTACTTACTGTTAGGTCACCATCCACAGTTGTAGCAGCATTTACATCAACAAGGTGATTGACGACCACATTTTCAGGACTAGACGGCGTACAATTACAATCCCAAATAGAGGGATCAGACCAATTACCATTAGATACTGTAGTACGCGTAGCTGCAGGTGTGATAGAAGAACTTACAGTTAGAGCTGCTGTAGAAAAATTGCTAGCGATGCATCCTGATGAACCGCCCTGTCCACCGTCATAGGGAAACATCCTTAAGTATACGACGCCACCCGGTGCATTCAAAATTTCATCTCCTTTAAAATCAAGCGTTGTTATAGAAGGGGTCACAAAAGGATCGTCACCAAACCAGTTGTTGCCGTCATTATCAATAACCCCAGTAATAGACTGGTCTGTATTGTATAACAATCGCATTTGAGTTAAGCTTCCACAAGTACCGTAATAAGGTACAACCACATAATGACCGTTGACATTTGAAAACGTCAAGGTAAACTCGTCGTCTCCTGCAGGCACAACTACTTTGTACCACAGATCTTTGTATTCGGTGTAATCATAAGCACTGTGCACCGCTCCACCATTACAGTTAGATATAGTGGTACCATTTCCTACCTGTAGGTAATTAGGTTCCCCTCCAAAATCGGTTTCGGAAGCATCGTTGTCTGCTACAGAAAAATCTGCAACCATGCTACCTCCTGCTAAATCAATAGCGTCGGCACATGTATTTGGTACACATCCACTCAAGGCAGGAGAAGTAGCATCACAACCGCCGTAAGAAAGACCGTTGTAATAGAGAGTAACTGTTGTTCCCACACTGTAGGGACCAAAACTGTAATTAGAGTTAAGAACAGCATTATTGATTGTAAACGAACCATCTGAAATATCTGCAGATGTACCATCTCCATATGAACTAACTGTAAAATCAATTGTAAAGGTTCCACTTGCACAGTTTTCAACCACCGTGTAATTAACAAGCGGTGCTGCGCATGTCGAAAACTCATAAGCCCCCATATCTACACCAGCGCCTTGTGGACGACTCAAACCATTTATGTCATCCGTTGAAGCATACGAACTAAGCCCTGCATCAATAGCTGGAGAACCAGTTTGCAATGAATAATCGTCAGAGGCAATATTATTGAAAATAGGATCTATAATTTGAGAATTACTTATCGAGGAACGATTGAAATAATCGTCACTGTAAATACAATAAGAAACATTCAACAAACCACTACTTTCGTAAAAATCATTTCCTAGAGAATTGGTAGAAAATAAATTACCATATATAACACTGTTGTAAACATTTATGAAACCCGAACGAACCGCCAACGCTCCATAATTACCTCTAGCATTGTTGTTACTAGCCGTACAATGATAAAAGTCAGCCTCCGCGTTAAAGCCTTCTACAAAAACAGCCGAACCGTAGCCCTTGGAAATATTTCGATAAAATACACAATTTTCAAATTCAGATTCTCCTTCTATGTATACAGCACCTCCATTATTAGTGGTATTTGATCCCGAAGAACTAGGGTCACCTACTGCATTTTCGGCAAAAGTACATTTGCTAAACAGAACATCCGCAGCATAGTTGACATAAACAGCGCCTCCGTCCCCCGAAAGGCCGTCATTGATATTGTTTTTGAATACTACCTGATTAAATGATGCAGTCATCGAACTAGAGCCATCGCCAATTTCAATAGCACCACCACCACAAGCACCCGATGTGCTACAAGTAGAATAATCTAAGCCATAGTTTTGAATAGTAAGATTGCTAAGCAGAACATTCGTTCCAGTAATTTTAAAACAACGGCTTAGATTATCAACCCCATCCAAAATAGTATTGCCGTACACATCACCTTGAATCGTCACATTATCACTGCTGATAGACATATTACTTGAAGGGTATGTCCCTGCCATTAGATAAACTGAAGCGGGGCCACAACTCGCAGCCTGTACAATATTTAGGGCATAGTCTATGGTTGCAAAAGGATTTCCTTGCGAACCATCACCCGTAATGTCATTGCCTGCATTCGAAACATAGGCGGTTGTTGGAACAACAAACCCATCCAGTAATACCGGTACTAAAGGCATACCATTCGAGTTAATGTCAATTTGATCATAGTATGTTCCGGAGTTTAAGCCTGCCAATAGTCGTACATATACTGTTGACGATGCAGATCCAGCGTTATCTTTGGCAATTAGCAAACTATTGCTGTAGCTTACACCATCCAGCGAAATTTGGTAATTTGCACCACAACTGACAGTAACATCATCTGTTAATTGATTTCCACTAACCGTAAAAGTCTGCGCCGAGGATGGACCATTACCATCGCAATAATTAAAGTCATTTAATTGATTGCTGCTTGCAGTCAAACTTGGACCAGTACTAATCCCCAACTTCAAACTCGGCACATAATTCTGTACATATCCACTTGGTGGAGATGCAGGGTTGGGATTAATATAATCGTTACTATAGACATTAGACCTGCTTGTACCATAACCTGTACCCAAAGCATAGAAATGGGAACTACTAGAATGATACGTGCCTGTATTTTCGTCTACCGCAATTACCAAATTGTCCGTATTGTTATAATTAAAGGCATTATCCAAGGTAATACTTACCCAACCTGCAGATGCTGTAACCGAAATATTTCCGTCATATACTAAAGTCATACCCGAAGATGTTACCCAATCAGAAGTTGAAGAAAAACTTGACTTGGTCGTGTGCCCCATGTAAATTTTAATCGCATCAGTGAAGGCTTGGTTTCCGTTGTATTCAAATTCGAGACTTACAATATCTCCGGAAGTATTAATTTCTGATTGCAGGTATAATTGTTCCGAATAGCTATAGGTGTAATAATTGTCGATTGGAATATCAATTCCTGTGGCATTTCCGTCAGTGACGGTAAAAACAGTTTGAGATTTTAGGCTACAAACAAAAAGTAGCATCAGCAGTACGAGTAGATATTTGGGATAGGTCATCTGTCAAGTTTTTGGTTTCTTGTATGTTTAACGTTTAAAATACAACCAAAACAATGCCCTACTTAAACCACTGATTTACAGCATTAAAAATAAATTAAAATTGCACAATATGGAAGAACTTCCATATTTTAGAACAGATATTAAGCCTTTTGGGAAGAGGAGTAAAGTTAAGGACAATTACCTTCATTAAGATATCGCCGAGCTTCTTTATGTCCTTGCAAATCGGCTTTTTTCATGTATTGACAAGCAAGAAGGTGGTTGCCTAAGCGATCGTAACAAAATCCAAGTTTTGAATAAATAGTTGCTGTTTTCGAGGAGACACTTAGCGCCTTTAAATAATCTTGAATTGCTGCCAAAACATAATCATTTGGATGGATTTGACTAGAGATACTCGGTAAGATTTGAAGGCCACAACTACCACAAATTTCAGGTCGGGAAAGCAGCAAAAAAGCAAGACGATACTTCAGGTCACCTTGTCCCTCGTAAGCCTCTGCATAAAAGGGATCTAAATTTTGTGCTTGTTTAAAAGAACTATACGCTTGAATATATTCTTCGAAATGCATCAAAATTTTGCCCTTCCAAAAATGAAGAACAGGGTCTGATGGTGCTTTTAATAAATATTTATTGACTAATTTTTCGGCCTTAATAAACTTTTCTTGGTGGAAAACCCCTTTTAGCTTTTCGAGGGATACTTGCGATACCGACTGCCCTCTAGAAGTAAAAACCCAACCAATGACTAGAATCAAAGACAGTAATAACCGACAAAAAAGCCGTTGATTGTTCAAGAAAAAAGCCACTACTTTTCGGATTCAAGGATATCCAAAATTCGATTTAAATCATCCGTATCTACAAAATTAATAACAATTTGTCCCTTACCTTTAGTATCTGCTTTCAGATTGACTTTTGCAGCAAATACCGAAGATAACTCCCGTTGAACTTTTTGATAAGCAGCTGGCAACGTTTTTTTAGTTTTGATTTTTTGGTTCGTAGCACCTTGTTTGTGCAAAGACATCAGGCTTTCTGTTTGACGCACCGACAATTGTTTGTTCATTATTTCGTTGAAGGCCCCTAACTGAAAAGCAATATCGTCGGTACCTAATAGGGCTTTGGCATGCCCCATGGTAATAAAGCCCTTTTGAAGTCCCTTTTGAATGTTTTCGGGCAACGTCATCAAACGCGTAAAATTCGTAATCGTGGTACGGCCTTTACCCATCCGTTCAGCCAATTGCTTGTGGGTCAATTGGCACTCTTTC
>CAJQQM010000076.1 GCA_905480485.1 uncultured Aureispira sp. | reverse complement strand
CAGGCAGGGATTTATCTTCTAAATATTATAATTGACAACGGAGTATCTAGTCATGGACTTTCCAAAACGGTAATTGTTCGACCTTAAACTCTTAAATTTTATTCTATGAATTATTTAATGTTGTGGCTTTTATGTTTCTTTTTAATAGCGTGCAATACTGGCTCAGATCCAATTGTTGATGCATCGACTGATACTATGACTAACCAGAAAGAACAGGACAACACGATTTTGGCTGATATCGAAGCCAAACTTACAGAAATAGACATGATAAATGCTGAAATAGAGGCAGGGCATAGCCATTTTTATTCTGTACTTGATGGTTGGGCAATGATGGCTGAATCTACGACTTATTTTGAAGATGAAGCAAAATCAAAACCTTGTAAAACTAAAATTATTTATCTGGACGGTAGTTTTGTTAATGTGTATTGGTTGGCGAACGAATTTATGTGCTTAGAAATACACGACATCCTTCATTTGTACCAAGAGGGCGTACTCATTCAAAGTATTCAGGATAACGTTTTGATTGAACTTAGTGAACAAGATCGATTGGAAGCTGTTAAATTAGCTGCAACACCCATTGAAATTAAAACAAAACTGATGCAATAGATTATGAAATTAAGTCTTGCTTTTTCTCCTTGCCCCAACGACACCTTCATTTTTGATGCCATGATACATCACAAAGTTGATACTGAAGGTCTTGTTTTTGATGTTGTTTTACAAGATGTTGAAGCACTCAACCTGAATGCTTTTAAGCAAGAGTTTGATATCACAAAACTCAGCTACCATGCTTATGCTTATCTGATGCATACCTACCGTTTACTTACAAGTGGTTCGGCCTTGGGCAAAAACTGTGGTCCACTTTTAATCAGCAAGACTGACTTTACTATTGATGAACTAGAAAACAAGTGGATAGGCATACCCGGAAAGTATACCACCGCTAACTTTTTACTCAGCCTAGCTTGCCCTAAATTAAAACAAAAAAAAGCCTTCGTATTTTCTGAAATTGAACCACGCATTTGTCGTGCTGATATTGACGCAGGTCTAATAATACACGAAAATCGATTTACCTATCAGGAAAGAGGATTTAAAAAAATTATAGACTTAGGTGCTTGGTGGGAAGAACACACGCAACATCCTATTCCACTCGGAGGAATTGCCGTTAGCAGAAAACTTCCTTTGTCGCTTCAGCAAAAAATTAATAGAGTCCTCAAAAGAAGCATAGAGTTTGCTTTCTCCAATCCTAAATCTAGCCAAGTATACGTGCGTCAACATGCACAAGAAATGGATGCATCCGTTATGCAACAACATATAAAACTCTATGTTAATGATTACAGCTTAGACCTAGGTACAAAAGGAAAGGAAGCCGTTTATTACTTGTACGATACTGCGCAAAAACAAGCATTAATCGAATACTATCCCGACGATATTTTTGTACCCCCAAGCTCATGAATGATACCTACCGAACGATATCAAAAAACTTTATTGGAACATATAAAGAAAAAGGGTCTAAATTTATTGCCTGCACCTACCCTTTTGATTCAGAAGATCAATTAAAAAACATACTCGAGCTATCTAGAAAACAACACTTGAAAGCAAGTCATCATTGTTATGCTTATCGAATTGGGACAGAGGGTAAACGCTTTAGAGCAAATGATGACGGAGAACCTTCGGGAACTGCAGGAAGGCCCATATTAGGGCAAATCGACCGAATGGAACTAACCAATATACTTCTCATAGTAGTACGGTATTATGGTGGTAGCAAACTTGGCACTTCGGGCTTAAAACGCGCTTACAAAGAAGCGAGTAAAGATGCTTTAGAACAAGCAAAAATCATCGAGAAAATAAAATCCAAAAGGTATGTCATCGAGTTTGACTATGCCATCACAAGTGCTATCATGCACCTTATAAAATCTGCTTCCTATACTATTATTTCGGCTGATTACGGGGGAACTAAAACCCAATTAATACTAGATATCAGAGATGGACAAGCACAGCAATTTTTGAAACAGATAAAAGATTTTGACCAGCTTCACTTGCTCTAAATAAAAGTAAGGTGCTGCGATTGAGATTCATTTTGTACTAAATCATGGTATTGCATTTCTACTGCATCTTGGGTACAAATTACAGAGGTCATACTAACAGTCTGTACATAAGGTCTATTCATTACTAAATCAATTTCAGGATTGTTGACGCCTGCCTTTAAATGAAAATTTTGTACAGATTCTAGCGAGGGAACAGGATGAACACGTAAAAAATCTCTAAACCACCTTTGGCGCATAGCTTTGACATTAGAATCGTATAACATAGACGAAGACCATACATACGCATATTTGGGATGAATCTGACAAAAATACTTTTGATTTTTATCCCATCTTAGCTCCCACATTAAAGCAGCATCACGAATAATCATTGTAAAAGGCTCAATACCTTTAAGTTCATAATTATTCAAAAAATCAACGATGCTATTTGCTTGAATAGCATCTAGTACAACTAATCCTCTACTTTTGTGCTTAGATATTTGATAGGGCTGTTGTACAAAAGCACCATTAAGAAGGCTCACAACTCTATTATTTTTGGATGCAGCAATCCAACTGCCTCCCGATAGAGGATCTTTGGGGTATAATACGCCTAATGAGTCATCTTTGACTAGCTGCAGTGTGTGTCTTTTGGGGGATTCGTCTCGATTCTGTACCCAAAAAAACTGTTGACTATCTATGGGAATATAGCTAAGTGTACACATCAGGATGAAATAACTTCTTCTAGTAAGATTTGCTGTTCAAAGCGATCTTTGAGTCGGGCATCGTGCGTAACTATTAACAAACTCGCCTCTGATGCTTTACTCTGACTCAACAACAAATCAATGACTTCATTACAATTTTTGTCATCCAAACTAGAAGTTGGTTCATCCGCAAGAATGAGTACGGGCTTGTTGATTAGGGCCCGGGCAATCGAAACGCGTTGTTGTTCACCTAGGCTTAAGTGCTGTGGCTTAGATTTAATTTTGTGCGCTAAATTTAGTTTTTGAAGCAATGCTTTGATAGTGGCCTCGTCTTGTTGATTGCCCGATAAATATTGAGCTGTTTTTAGGTTTTCTTCCACATTCAACGCTTTAATTAGATGTGATTGCTGGAACACAATACCGATATTACTGCCTCGATATGCGTCTAATTGCTGTTCGTTTAATGCTGTCAAATCGGTATCTCCTATATAAATCGAGCCTGTTGAAGGACGCAATAATCCACCTAATAAATGTAGAAGCGTTGTTTTGCCACAGCCAGATTGACCTAAAATAAGTAAATGTTCCCCTTGTTTACAATTTAT
>CAJQQM010000075.1 GCA_905480485.1 uncultured Aureispira sp. | reverse complement strand
ACCATATTTTATCCCTTGTTTTTCAACAAGATACTAAAAATAGATTTAAGTCAGCCCTGCGTTCGGCCTTCAATTATCGGGGGCAAACCACCAAAAGAAATGCTTTATGCCCTTGCAATAGTGGTCAAAAATTTAAAAATTGTTGCCTCGAGAATGCTCGTTCGTATTAACCCAATTAAAAAACTGCTGGATTAAAATCATGAAACATCAATCTATACTTCATAAAGTGGCTTGGGCCCTGTGCTTGCTAACCGGTATTGTTCTTAGCTTAAAGGCCATCCGCGAACCCGATTTGTGGTGGATGTACCGCACCGGAGAGTGGATGCTCGAACAAGGTCAGGTAACGCGACAAGACCCTTTTTCTTATACCTTCGAAGGCGTAGAATGGATCAATGTTAAATGGCTCTTTGAAATTTTAATCAGCCTGGCAAAAAACGCCTTTGGGGTCGAGTTTATTTTTGTCTTTCAAGCCCTCGTAACCTTGGTTATATTAAGTTTGTTCTACCGCTCAGCACAATTAATTTATGCGGCCAATCCTTCCCAAAAATCTGTTCAAACACCTTTTACTGGCTTATTTTTTGCAGCCCTGCTGATGCTTTATACGATTGATTTTAGGTTAATCGGTCGGCCCGAAATGACGAGTCACCTGATGGTAGCAGTCTATCTATACCTATTCTGGAAGTATTACTATCGCCCTTCCAAATGGATTTATGCGCTTATTCCCTTGCAGATTCTCTGGACCAACATGCACGAAGCATATGGTACCGGTATGATATTGATGTCGGTGTATTGGCTTGCCTCTTGTATACAATTTAGGTTTTGGCCAGTAGACAGCCTAAAGAAGGACAAACTTGTTGAATTATCCAAAGCCGTGGGTATTGCCTTAATTGCTGTTGCCCTCAACCCGAGGGGTATACAAATGTATTGGCATCCCTTCGAAATTTATGCTCAACTTGGCGACAACCAATTTACAACCGAACTCGCACCAATCTGGAAACGCTCCTATTGGGAACCCCAAGCCTACTTCAATATGCTCTTTTTTGCCTTAAGTTTAGTCTTAATAGCCCTAACACCGTTTATTGGTCGCACAAAAGTTAAGGAACAAAAAAACACTAAAGCAAAAAAAAGAACGCAAAAAACAGGTGCAGTTTCTAAAGCCAAACGTCTTAATTGGTGGCAACACAATATTCATCGTTTTGGATTGGCTAATGGAACTATATGTTTGATGCTATTTTATCTAAGTCTTACCGCTTTCCGAAACATTCCCTTTTTTATTATTGCTACTGCGCCCCTTGTGGCAATTAGTATTCAATTAATAATTAACAAATTTATCAAAGTACGAACAGCTTACGGATTGGCTATTCTGTGCGCCTTGCTATTTTATGGGGCTGTTATCAGTGGAAAATACCACGAGTGGTCAAAATCGAGAGACCAATATGGCTTGCAAGTATTAGCAAGTCACAACCCTGTTGGTGCTGCTAATTTCATCAAAGAACATCAATTAAAAGGGACTTGTTTTGCAGATTATCTTACCTCTTCTTACCTTTTGTGGAACTTGCAACCCGATTTTAAGACGTACATTGATTTGCGAGACCTCGATATTTTTAGCAAAGATTTCTTTACTGATTTTGCTCAAATAACTGCAGTCCCAAGTCTGTTTGACGAAAAAGTAGATTCTTTTGATTTTAATTATGTGGTGTTATTTAGACCACAATTTCAAACCTTACAAAAACACTTATTAGACTCCGATGCTTTTGATTTAGTCTTTGTAGACCCTGTTGCCTGCATCTACTTGCGGCAAAACCAAACAAACGCTGCTTTAATCGATCAATTTGGATTTAAGAAAAATAACTATAAGGATATTTTTTCATCCCTACAAAAGGTGGAAGCTTCTGCAATAACTTATTATATCAGCAAACTTTTCAACCCCTTTTATCAGCCAACCGATTATAGTAAAACGGACGAAAATGCTATAGCGGGTTCTTACTATTTAAACTTAAAGCTTCATCAACTTGCATTTGATAGAGCGAATCAATCCATCCAATCAAATATCGAACCTTGGAACGGCTACGAATTGATGGGTAACTTATACAATAATTTGGCTTTTACACCCCCTTTAGAAGATTCTTTAAAGACGGTTTACATCAGCCAAGCTAAATATTATTATAATCAATCACTCGGTGTAAAGCCCGACCACATCAATGCTTTGATTGGCAAAGCAACGATAGCAATGCAACAACAGGACTTTAATACGGCCATCTTTTTGTACCATCAAGTCCTAGAGATAGACCCAAACTTTGCCCTCGCAATACAATACCTAGGGCTTTGTCACAAAATACTTTCTAATCAAAAAGGTCAAGCTAGTAGCGACACCCGATTGTGGCTTTCCTATATGCAGCGTTTAGACAAATTAAACCCAGACAATCCTTACATACGGCTAGACATAGGCATAGCCCACTGTATATTAGGAGATTGCGAACAATCACTTGATTATCTCAAAGGATTAATAGATGTACCCGGCTTGCCGGCTGAAGAATTAAAGTCGGCCAAATCATGTTTAAAACGATGTGGAGGCTTATAGTATAACTTGAAGGTCAGCGCGTCTTTTTTTTGGAATAATGTCCAGAAATTAAACAGATTGATGCAGCAATTTTTATTTTTAACTATTAATTTTTACAATAAAATGAATAAAGACGGTAAGGTTTCAACAGATATTTTGTACCAAAAATTACAAACAAAACCCTTTATAATTTTAGGGCCTTGTGTCCTCGAAAACGAGTTAATAGTTGATCAAATTGCTCAAAAAATAAAAGCATTATCGCTGCAATTCCCTGATTTCACGTTTATATTTAAAGCCTCTTTTGACAAAGCCAATCGCACCTCTATTCATTCATTCAGAGGGCCAGGGATAGAAGCAGGATGTGCTGCTTTACAACAAGTTAGAGAAAAATACGGCTTGTATATCACCACAGACATACACGAAGCGCATCAAGCTTCAAAACTCGCACATTTTGTCGATATATTACAAATCCCAGCTTTCTTGTGTCGCCAAACCGATTTATTAATTGCTGCAGCGCAAACCAACAAAATAATCAATGTTAAAAAGGCGCAATTTCTCTCAGGAAAAGACATGAAACACGTTGTTGCCAAATTAAAAGAATCCGGAAACAACAATTTATTGTTAACCGAAAGGGGCACAATGTTTGGCTATAATAACCTAGTTGTAGACTATACCGGTTTGATAGACATGATGCAATTTGGTTACCCTGTAGTATTTGATGCTACACATTCTGTCCAAAAACCGGGAGGTCTTAATGGCAAAAGTGGTGGAAATAGTTTTTACGCACCGTATTTGGCGAAAGCAGCTGCCTCGATTGGGATTCAAGGTTTTTTCATTGAAACACACCCCAATCCTGAACAAGCACTTTCAGATGGCGCAAACATGATAAAGCTCGAACATCTTGAACAAATCATTTTAGATCTTCGAAAAATTCATAGCCTTCAGTTGAATTCGGTAAATACATAGAAGCCCTTAGAATTCAGTCATACATACACAGACCATCTACAACCACAAATCTTAACAAATTATTAGTACTTAATTAACTATTGGTAAGGTTTTTGTTTTAATAATCCCAATAAACTCAACGTCCCCAGACTTCCTATTTTTAGTCTTTTTGAGTTTACTTAAATGTCTGTAATATGAATACTAGTCAACGAATTTGGAATCCAGGACCGATGCACATGAAAGTTGTCACGCGTGAAACAAATGTTTTTGTTAATTTTATCAAGCCCGAATCGGATCTTGAAAACTTAATTATCAACGATTCTGAGTGGCAAGAAGGCGCTATATGGGGAGAACCTCGTTCAGGACACCCTGAGGGTAAAATTATCTACCACATTCACGAAGTACTAGAAAATGTTGACAAAGCAACCAATAGTTGGAAATTACGTCAGCAGTTAAGGCTTGTTACGATATTGCACGATACCTTCAAACACCTTGAAGAAACCGCTAGACCAAGAACTGACTGGTCGAAGCATCATGCTATTTTTGCTGTCAATTTTGCCAAAAAATACGTCAAAGACCAAGCAGTACTTGACGTTATTAC
>CAJQQM010000074.1 GCA_905480485.1 uncultured Aureispira sp. | reverse complement strand
GTTCCTTGATTGGGGTTTTGGTGTTGATTGGGGCTAACAAGAATAAATCCGCCGGCAAAACCAACTTGACTCATAAGAAAAATAGATTGGATAAAGATTAAAATGCGTAACATAGCTGTATTTTTAGAGAAGAAAATAAATCTACTTACTAAAAAAGATGCTTGAGTTTTAAAAAAGGGTGTGTACAGTTCTGTTTTTTTTTAAAGTTGGAAGATTAATCTTTAGATAGTTTGCTACTGCGATATAATTTAGATAATTTAGATTCTGCACCCCCAGTTATAATCATTTTGGACCTTCATCAAGTTATTCAATATGCATTATATTTTTTTGTTTTTTAGTATTCTACCAGCTTTTTTAGCTGCACAATTCGATCAACAAGATGTTTATCCTAGTCTACAGGCGCAGCAGTTGATTGACAGTCTTCGTTCGGGCTTCAAGCCTCAAGAAGTGTTAGCTTATGATCAGGCTAGAGACACCCTTTTTTCTAAAGTATATGCCTATCAAGATTCGGTTAGGTGTGTTTATACCGGAAGAATTATTTACGTCAACCCTTCCTTAGACCCTTCTACTGTTTTGTACAGTGGTGGACAAGGTATCGGAATAAATACCGAACACAGTTACCCTCAAAGCAAAGGGGCTGACCAAGGAAACGCGCGCAGCGATATGCATCACCTATTTCCGGTTAGAGCATCTGCCAATTCTGCACGCAATAATTTTCCTTATGCAGAAATTGATGATGCTAGAACCAATACCTGGTACTTTGATGTTTTTTCGGAAGCGATTCCTAGTTTTGATCTTAATCAATACAGCGAATTGGATATTCAAGCTCCTGCATTTGAACCTAGAGAAGACCACAAAGGTAATGCCGCAAGAGCCCTTTTTTATTTTTATACCATGTATAAAGCAGCTGCCGATGCCGCCGACCCTTCTTTTTTTGCACAACAAGTTGGTACTTTGTGTCAATGGCACTTAGATGATCCTGTAGATTCTTTTGAATGGGAACGCAATTTTATAATTGCAGCTTATCAAGACAACAAAAGCAATCCATTTATTTTAGATTGCAGCCTACCTTATCGTACCTATTGTCCATACCTTCCGCACAACAGTTGTTATACGGCTCAAATCAATCTGAATGACTTTGGAACAGCGGTGTTTCCTGCTTATCCCAATCCAAGTAACGAACAATTAAATATTAGTTATGAATTGGAAGCCTCATTGCAATTGGCCCTAACCGTTTTCAACGCACAAGGCCAAGTATTATTTACTAAATCACCCGAAAGACAATCTGCTGGCTTTCATCAACAATCCTTGGATGTTTCAACTTGGCCTTCCGGCTTATACTTTTATCAATTAGATTTAACAAAAGAAGGCAAAAACTTAGCCATTTTACATCAGTTTGTTGTTGGGCACTAAAAAAAATGTTCAGCATTTAATGCTGAACATTAAAACCATCTATAGGTTTGTGATGCTATCTAAGCTTACGTTTCCCTAGCGTTACTTACTTTGCAAAACTTAGATAATGTTTTTTTTATCGTCCAAAAGAATAAGATAACGATACTTGAAAACTAGATGTAGGTAGAACAGATGTATTCGTTCCATTAGCAATAGAAGTTCCGATGGCATCCATTTTTTTGAAATTACTCAATTGATGTAGGTATCGTATTCCCAAACCGAGTCTTCTAAAAAATCGATATTCTACATGCCCTACTAAACCAAAGTTGAATTTGTTTTCGGGAATCTCTCCACCGAAACTAATCAAATGGTAATTGAGTGCCGCCCCTGCACCTATGTGTAGATTTTTGACCGGCATGAAGCTTAGTAACAAAGGTAATTCTACGTGTACATCATTAATATGGTTTGCGGCCCAAAAATGATCATCTCTTCCTGACCATAAAATATTGGCCTCTGTACGGATTCGCATCCATTTTGCTAACTTAAATTCTCCAAGCAAGCCTGCCGTCATAGCCATGTTAGGAAATTCTTGTGTGGATAAATTGCTGCTATTTGATAGCCCAATTTTGATGCCTGAACTAAAAAATTGACTATACATTTGTGTACTCAACAAACTCAGCAATGCTATTATTAGCCTGCTTTTTAACATGCTTTTAGAATTCATCTTATATTTTTTTAGGATGATGAAAAAAGAGCGGGTGATGATTTTTTTTGTTAAATTGTTAGAACAGAAGCTATTTTTTTGTTTTTTTTTATTTTTTGAAATAGCCGCTTTGTTTTTTGGGTTACTTTAAGAATAGACAGATATTGTGCCAATCTAATTCTTCCTTTATTTTTTTATCCAATAATTCTATATGAATTTGCTTGTTTTTTTTCGAAAATGTCTTTTTCTTCTGTTTTTAGGGTCCGTAGAGATTGGCATTGCTCAAAAATCGCTTATACTGTCTGTTGTACCCCAAAACGATTCTTTCGTTGTTATGGATACGAGTGGACTTATCCGTACAAGCCTAGCTTATGAGCAAATTAATGAATTTAATGAATCTAGAGCTGTTTTTCGCCGAGGAAAATTTTATGGTTATCTAAACGAATCAGGACAAGAAATTATTGCCCCGACCTATGAATTAGCCTATGATTTTCATGCGGGCTTGGCCCTTGTGAAACAACAATCTAAGTATGGCTACATTGATCATTTAGGAGCTACTAAAATTGACTTTAAATATGCAGCAGGCTGGCATTTTGCAGCGCATCAATTAGCGGCTGTAAGTCTTGATGATAAGTGGGGCTATATTAACCAAAAAGGGCAGGTAGTTGTTCCGATACAATACGATTTTGTACAGCCGTTTAGTGGTCCTTTTGCAGCGGTAGGAAAGGGGGCTAAATTAGGTCTTGTAAATAACGAGGGTCAATTAGTGATGCCTATTTTTTGTGATCGTATTGGGCTTTTTTCCGAAGGTTTGATTGCTGTTGCTTTTCGCGATCAGGGGGGCTATCTAAACCTAAAAGGAGATTTGCAAATTCCGATGAATTTTCAGGCAACTACTCCTTTTAATGACGGGCTTGCTGCTGTCAAATGGGGCGGCAAATGGGGCTTTATAGATACATTAGGGGCAACTGTTATTGACTTTAAATACGAGCAAGCCACTCCCTTTTCATCGGGGGTTTCTACGGTTAAGTTTCAAGGTAAGTATCAACTGATAAACCGGATGCAGGCGGACCTTTGTAAGCAACAATACGATATCATTGGTGATTTTGTAGAAGGTTTGGCACAGGTACACAAAGCTGGTAAAATGGGCTTTATAAATCGGAAAGGAGAGGAGATTATAGCCCTTGAATTTGATTCGGCAGCCAATCCTGATTTTGCCGAGGGGCTGTGTGCTGTACGCAAGGCTGGTCAATGGGGCTTTATCAACAAACAAGGAACCGTTATAATTCCTTTTGAGTATATATATGCTGAGTCTTTTAACAAGGGAATAGCCCGGGTTAAAACAACAGATGCATGGGTCTATATCAATAAAAGCGGCAGACATTTGTAGATTCATTGGTTTTTATTCTTCAATGGTTTTTTGTGATAAGATTTTCTATTAATCCTACAATCATTGCCAAAATTTACTATTTTTACGGCGTGAAAAATATACATTAGCTTTTAATACAATAAACTATGTCCTTAGATAAAATAACTGGAATACTGGGTGATCAGAAATCAAAACTTCATTTAGAACATCAGTGCAAGACCTTCGATAAATCTTCGATATATGCACCTGGTCCAGATTTTATTGACGATGTTTGGGCGGGTTCGAACAGAAATTTACCAACACTCAGAAGTTTAGCTTCTTTGTATCAGAATGGTCGATTAGGCGGCAGTGGATATGTATCTATTTTGCCTGTAGATCAAGGCTTGGAACACACAGCGGGGGCTTCATTTGCACCTAATCCACAGTATTTTGATTCTGAAAACATTGTAAAATTAGCGATAGAATCGGGCTGTAACGCAGTAGCATCTACCTACGGAGTGTTGGCTTCAGTTGCTCGTAAATATGCCCACAAAATTCCATTTGTTGTCAAAATTAATCATAATGAATTGATGACCTACCCTAATAAATACGATCAAATTATGTTTGGGTCTATCAAAAATGCTTGGGATATGGGTGCTGTAGCAGTAGGGGCTACTATTTATTTTGGTTCCGAGGGGTCTAATCGTCAAATTATAGAGGTTGCAGAAGCTTTTGATTATGCCCACGAGTTGGGTATGGCAACTATATTATGGTGTTATACACGTAATTCAAGTTTTAAGAAAGATGGGGTAGATTATCATGCAGCAGCTGATTTGACCGGACAAGCCAATCATATTGGTGCCACTATTCAAGCCGATATAGTCAAACAAAAATTACCCGTAAACAACGGAGGGTTCACAAATATTGGTTTTGCTAAAACACACGATAAAATGTACAGCGATTTGTCAACGGATCATCCGATTGATTTGTGCCGTTATCAGGTTGCTAATGGCTATATGGGACGTATTGGTCTTATCAATTCTGGCGGTGCTTCTGGTGGCAACGATTTGCAAGATGCTGTTGAAACTGCCGTTATAAATAAACGTGCAGGAGGAATGGGGCTTATTTTAGGTAGAAAAGCCTTCCAAAAACCATTAAAACAGGGGGTTGAAATTATCAATGCTGTTCAAGACGTTTATTTATGCAATGAAATTGATTTGGCTTAAGCACGGATTCAATCGATACAGATATATTCAAAAGCCTCCCTTATTAGGGAGGCTTTTTTTTGTTACAGGGATTTTACTAATACCCTAAATTGAATATTTATTGGTTGATTTTCAGATTAAAAATGGGTATCAATCAAATTTATCCACTTTTTATATTCCGATTAAAGCTAATTATAAAACATATTAAAAAAATGCTAATTACTTAGAGTGCTTTTTTTTATGACTTTTTGATGTTAAAAAATGTAAATATGATAATTTTTTCTAATGTATTGTGATTCAGACAAATAGGTCTAATCATATTTGCCTGTGCACTTAGTACGGTTTTGTTAGATGTGACATTAAAATAAATTGGGTAGCTTAGGTACGAGGATTCAAGTTTTGTTTGTTTTGATTTTTTATTATTTAAATTACTAACATTGTATCGCATTAAGGTGCTTAAGTAAAATTAAGTTTTGTGTATTGTGCAAATTGCCGCTGCTTACAATTACTTTATTTTGCTATACCCAACCAATAGAACACAAGATAAGTTTGCTCACAAATGGGGTAGTTCCCTAGTATCCTGCTGTGATAACCAATTATTTCATTGACCCACTTAACTACTTATTCTATGAAAAAAATCTGCAATTTAACGAGACGCTTAGCATTTATATTTGCTATCTTATTCTTTGTTTTTAATTTTATCACTACAGAACTATCCGCACAAGAACGATACTATTGGTCTGATCAACGTCAAATTTATTTGCAAGATCATCACCAATCAATGGTCGTTATTTTTAAAGAAGCTTTGCCAACCGAAGCTCAGTCAATACAACATCCAGATGTATCGAGTGTAGAAATACATGCCAACAGTAAGCGTATAATCATTCATTTTAATAGGGTTCAAACGTCAACTACTCAAGCAATCACAGAACAGTTGAACTTGCCATCTAATGCTATAAAACTGAGTTCTTATGGTCAGCAGCTAGAGGATGGCTTTGTAATTTACCCTACTGACAAACTACTACTGAAGCTTAGAAAAGACGTAACATTAGAAGAGCTAAATGCTTCGTTTCGAGCTAGTAAGGCAACGATTATTCAAAATCAAAATCAGTTGGTTAGTTTGTCTATCGAGGATGTAAATCAATCCTTTTTATTGGCCAATACCCTTTATGAACAGGCTAAGGTTGAATGGGCGCATCCCGATTTTTACGCCCCTATCAAACATCATCTTACACCTTCAGATACCTATTATCCTAATCAATTTCAGATGAACAATAGCAACGATATTGATTGTGATGCACCTGAAGCTTGGGACATTAGCCGTGGCGACGCTTCTATACGGGTGGCAGTAATTGATGATGGTCTCGAATCCCATCCCGACTTAGGCAATCTTAATACATCAAGAGGTTATTCTCCGGCTAATAATGGCAACGGAACTCCTAATGCTAGTGGTGCCCACGGTGTTGCTTGTGCTGGTATTATTGGGGCGAGTCATAATGGAGTAGGCGTAGCAGGTGTAGCACCAAATGTAGAAATGTTTTCTGTCAATATATTTCTAGGAGGCGAGTCAAGTGCTGATTTAGCCAACGCGATTACTTATTCCAAAAACCAAGGCGCCGACGTACTCAGCAATTCCTGGGGTTTTTCTTCTTGCAATTACAGCGTAGATGTTCTTAACAGTGCTTTGGCAGATGCACGAAACAATGGTAGAAACGGAAAAGGATGTATTATTGTATTTGCTTCTGGGAATGATTCCTACTCTTGTGTTAGTTATCCTGGTAATAATACCAATGTAATAGCGGTAGGAGCCATTACAAATACTGGTTATCGTTCATCCTACAGCAATCAGGGTACACGTCTAGATATTTCGGCCCCTTCTAATGGAGGAACCCTTGGAGTTTATACGACCGACCGTCAGGGTTCAAGTGGTTATGCGAGTGGTTCATATACTGCTACTTTTGGCGGGACTTCGGCTGCTTGTCCTTTGGTCAGTGGCGTGGCAGCCTTGGTTTTATCCGTCAATACATCACTTACAAGTACTCAGGTTCAAGATATTTTAGAAACAACAGCTGACGATATGGGGTCTTCTGGGTTTGATGTTCAGTTTGGCCACGGTCGGGTCAATGCCTATCAGGCTATAATCGCAGCCGGAGGCAATTCTGGTGGTGGCGGCGGTAATAATTCTGCCTGTGTAGACAGTGATGTAAGTTTTACGTTGGTTACCGATAATTATGGTTCGGAGACGTCTTGGACACTTACTAATACCAATGGAACAGTTGTAGAATCGGGCAGTGGATACGCTAATAACCAAACCTATACCTTTAATTGGTCTTTAGCAGATGACGATTATACCTTTACAATTAATGATTCTTATGGTGACGGGATATGTTGTACCTATGGTCAGGGTTCGTATACCCTTACTGATGCTAACGGTGACTTTTTGACTGGGGGTGATTTTGGTACGAACGAAACGACTGATTTCTGTGTAGAGGCTGCGAATACTGGAGGTGGAAATCCATGTCCGCTCATTGATTTAGCTGCAGCAACTGTTAATTCGTACGGAAATGCACAAGACAATGGAAGTGGGTCGGCGAATTCAAGTTATTTGATGATTTCTAATAATGCATGGAAATCAATTGCCCTTAACTACAATGTAACTGCCAATACTGTATTAGAATTTGATTTTGGAAGTACCGATGAGGGTGAAATACACGGAATTGGACTGGATAATGATAATGGAATTTCAAATAATTATACCTTCCGTTTGTATGGCAGCCAAAATTGGGGTATTGGTAACTTTGATAACTATGCCAACAGTGCCGGTTCGTGGAAAAGCTACGCTATACCGATTGGACAATTCTACACGGGTAATTTTGATCGTTTGTTTTTTGTTTGTGATGATGATGCAGGAAATGCAGGAAATTCTTACTACCGAAATATAAAAATTTACGAAGGCAGCTGTGCTAATTCCAATTTTACTCCTACCTTATACGATCAAGTTGACGTACTTTATGGGACAGAACTTGAAAAAGTTTCACAGGAGTCAAGTGTTTTGTTGTACCCTAATCCTGCTTATGACCAACTGACGATTCAGTTTGAAAACAAAACAAGCTGGACAAGCATGTCTATCATAGATGCAACAGGAAGAACCGTTTGGGATAAGCAAGCGGCTACAAGTTGTCAGCTTGATATTGCAGCGTTCCCGGCAGGAATTTATAACCTGATCTTGAGCGACAAGAACGGTGCGGTTGATATTTATTATTTTATTAAAAGATAATCTGGAACTTACCCATAGATAAACCCTCGAAGGCTTCCTCTGTAATATGAGGGAGCTTTTTTTTATTAGTCTTACAAAAATGATGGCTTACAGATAACAGTTATTTGATAGTAAGCCAATCAAGAATATTCCCTCGATAAATTCAAGAAAGCTTTAGATGTAGCAAAAGAGCGTTTTTTGGTATACTTGACGCACAA
>CAJQQM010000073.1 GCA_905480485.1 uncultured Aureispira sp. | reverse complement strand
TTGTTTTCTTTTTGATTAGTTTGTGCAAGCGATTCATTGTCATTGGCTTTTTGTTCGAAATCCATTCCATTTTCGATTTCGTTAGAGTTGGCAATGTCCGATTGTAATTGCATCATCTGAATAGCTTCATCACTATTGTCGTTAAAACCATTCTCTTGATTGGTTTTTTTTTGAATAGGATGACTGTTTAGCCCCTTATTTTTATTTGATTTTCCTAAATGCTTTTTCATATGTATCTAATGGTTGAATGCAAAAGATCTAAATTTACAAAAAAAAGTTCAGAAAATTTTAAATATAAATTTTACAATCGGTATCCGCATTGCCTTTTACTGATGTGACCCTACAAATGATAAATTACCTTTACAAAAAAATGTAGCTACCCATAGGTAGCTACATTTATCAATTTGAATATAATTTTAATGGTTATCTGCGCGACTCAGACGATTACTTATCGTTACTCAATCAACAAATAATTAAACGCATTTACACACAGACAATCAACCATCTGTTTGTTTAAAGGTGAATCACCTCATCATAAGCTGCCGCTGCTGCTTCCATCATTGCCTCCGACATTGTAGGGTGTGGGTGTATAGCCTTTACGATTTCCATACCCGTTGTTTCTAGCTTGCGTGCTACAACAGCTTCGGCAATCATTTCGGTTACATTAGCACCGACCATGTGACAACCCAAAAATTCACCGTATTTTTTGTCAAAAATCACTTTTACAAAGCCATTGTTAGTACCGGCAGCACTTGCCTTGCCTGAGGCAGAAAAAGGAAATTTACCAACTCTGAGATCGTAGCCGGCTTCTTTGGCTTCGGCCTCCGTCATACCTACAGAAGCAATTTCAGGGATACAATAGGTACATCCTGGTATATTGTTGTAGTTTATTGCCTGTGGATGGTGGCCTGCAATTTTTTCGACACAGGTAATACCTTCTGCACTTGCTACATGTGCCAAAGCTTGTGTGGCTAGTATATCGCCGATAGCATAAATACCTTCAACATTCGTTTGGTAATAGTCATCTACTTCTACAAAACCATGTTTGTTGGTTTTGATACCTAAACTTTCAAGGCCAATGTTTTGTGTATTCGGCACCATTCCTACCGCCGACAAAACAACGTCGCAATCGATTTGTTCTTCTTTGCCTGTTTTGTTGTGTTTGATTGTCACTTTACAACCACTGCCTTTTTTGTCGATATTGGTAACAGCAGCACTCGTGATAATTTTCATGCCTGCTTTTTTGAATGTTTTCTTCATTTCTTTTGAAACATCGCTGTCTTCTCTAGGCAAAATTGCATCCATATATTCTACAATAGTAACTTCGGTTCCTAAAGTGCGGTAGAAATAGGCAAATTCAATCCCTATAGCACCTGAACCCATTACGACCATTTTTTTGGGTTGAGTAGGCATCACCATTGCATCGCGATAGCCGATTACTTTTTTGCCGTCAGCTTCCAATCCAGGTAGGTTGCGAGAACGGCCTCCTGTTGCCAAAATAATGTGCTTGCCAGTATATTCTTTGGTAGCGCCTTTAGCATCAGTAACGGCTATTTTTTTGCCTGCTTTTAGGTTTCCGTTACCCATGATGACGTCAATTTTATTTTTGGACATCAAAAACTTAATCCCCTTACTCATTTTATCTGCAACCCCTCTTGAACGTTTGATTATCGCTCCAAAATCTGCATTAGCACCATCTGTTTTGATTCCGTAATCTTCTGCATGGTTGATGTAGTCAAAAACTTGTGCACTCTTCAACAAGGCTTTAGTAGGGATACAACCCCAGTTTAAACAAATACCGCCCAACGATTCACGTTCTACAACGGCAGTTTTAAAACCTAATTGCGCTGCTCGAATTGCCGCTACGTAACCACCAGGGCCACTTCCTAATACGATTACATCATAATTCATATTCACGTATATTTTTTTTGTGTGGATAAATTTTTGTTAAATTGTTGGAACACAAATGATACATTAATGCTCGTTAATCGCAAAGGTACATTTTCTATTTTTTTAGCCAAAGAATTTAGCGTACTTTGACAAATTTTGTAGATTAAAAATGATTTTAGCAGGCTTGCTACCTATCCTTTCAAAAATCTTGTAAGATAGTTTTTAATTCCAGTCATTAATGTATGGTTGAACTAGAAATTCAGCCTTTTTTACGAGCAGGGGAGGGCTGTTCGTGTCGATAGATATAGTTGTCGGATTGGTAGGGTCCTCGTTACACCACATTTATATTTATTGAACATCTTAAATAGGACATAAACTTAAATCAACAGCCAAAAACCCAAAGAGAATTGTATCCTGCGCTTGTAATAAGAACAATGCGAGATACTCTCTGCCACTGATAAGGCCTAAAATACAGCAAGACTAAACAGGGATTATTTTGACCTAAGGGGGTCGGTCGGAGCGCAATATGCATCTTTTGGGCATATATTCTTTTTTGATTATAGCAGAATTTTACTCATTCAAAAAAAAATGACATATATAATTTGTGAAATCGTAAAAACCAATCAATCCCTCCCTAAAGGACACTTTTAACAATAAAATGCCGCGTAACATCTAACATAACCGAGGTAAATAATCAGTGGACTATGCCTTCGAATTAGCAGCAATATACCGTTATTTAAAAGCCTCTAAATTGAATTCAGATACTTCTGAAAACAGCAGCCTAAAAAATCTTGCTATTTAAATAGGCTTTTCCAAGGCTCTATAACTTCCATAAAAGCAGAAAAACAAAAATTTGCTTTTGAATACTATAGGTTTAGGTAATTATTATTGAGTTATCTCAATTTGGCCATCTTTGTAAATACTGCGTATCCATTGATCGTCGGCGAGCACGGTTTCAAATCTAGCGGTGTTAGATTTGCGTTTAAATTTTTTGGAACTACATTGTTGTAACAGCAGCTTGTTGTCTTCTGTGCTACTTTCTTGCGACGAACGGAAGGAAACTCCTATTTGATATCCTAGACTATCTTCATAATCAAAAACAGCATTAGCAAATTGAAGGGCAGCATCAATCAATACTCCCTGCGGGTATTGATAGCTTGCTATAATAGATGCTTTCGCGTTGTTTTGGCCCCACTGTGCCTCGTAATAGAAACTTACAATCACTATATTGCTATCTTTATAGAGTAGTTCGCCTACGTAATATTTAGCCTCATTTAGACATTCAAATGGCGCTAATTTTGAAAAACTAGGGCAGCAAAATTGTTGATGAAAACAATCGGTAATAGGCTGACCTGCTTCAGCAGTTTGGACAAACTTTAGGTATTGTTTAAGATTGCAAGAGGTAGGTTCGGTAGCATAGTTATTGATCTTTTCTGCTTCTTTGTATTGGCAAGAAAGACACAACATTAAACAAGCAATCCATACTATATATAGCGGCATAATTATTCATTTATTTGCTTGAGGGCCTCCGAAGCTGACTCAACCGGACGTTGACAGGCTTTTTGTTGGCAAACATAAACAGTGGTGCGGCCCTTTACTAATTTGTGTTGCAATAAGTCTAGGGTTCCTTCTTTGAGCCCTCCCATCAACAAAACATGTGGTAGATACTGTTTATCTAAGGCTGTACGAATCGCCGAATAGTTGTTGCCTAAAATAGCGACTTCATAGGGTTCGCGCATCACATCGAGCATTAGCTTTCCCCAATTATAAAAATAAGTAGGGTTTTGTAAGACATTATCGGCTACATTCGACAACATTTGTAAGGCTTTATCGCGGTAGTCTTGTTGGTTATAATACAAGCTTAATTTGAATAAATTGTTGGCCATTTCCGAATTTGAGCCAGGTATTACATTGTCTGTCAATTCTTTTTTGCGGGCAATTAAGGCCGGATTGTAATCCGGCGTGTAATAAAACATCTGTGCAGTACTATCCCAAAAATGCTGCAGGCAATGTTCCGTCAGTAACTTTGATTGTTCGAGCCATTGTTCGTCAAAACTTACCTGATAGAGTTCAATAAACGCACTAATCACAAAAGCATAATCATCAAGAAATCCGTTAATAGCAACGGTACCGTTTTTGTAATTGCGATACATGCGTAAATCCTTACCAATAAATTTATCTTGTATGAAAGCCGCATTTTTGAGAGCAATCGATAGGTGTTTTTCTTGGCCAAATGCCCGATAAGCACGTACATAGGCTTGAAGCATTTGTGCATTCCAGGCACATAATATCTTATCATCTAAGCCGGGGCGTACTCTTTTGTTTCGCACAGCAAGCATTTTAGATCTTAATTGTTTTAATTTAAGACCCATACTTAAACTATCAAATTGATGTTTTTGGGCAATTTGATTCCAGGCTTTTTTGCGAAGCAAGATGTTTCGTTTAGATTCCCAATTACCGGCATCTGTACATGCATAATAATCTATAAAAAGTGCGGCATCTTCCTTCAATATCTCTTTTATTTCTTGATTGGTCCAAGTATAAAACTTGCCCTCTTCTCCTTCTGAATCTGCATCTAAAGAAGTATAGAAAGCGCCTTCTTGGTTTGTCATTTCAGCTTGCATCCAATCCAGGGTTTGTAAGACCACCTCCTTGTACAAGGGTTTTTGGTTGACTTGATAGGCTTGGGCATACAAAGATATTAGCTGTGCATTGTCGTAAAGCATTTTTTCAAAATGCGGAACCTTCCACTGCGCATCGGTCGAATAACGGGCAAACCCTCCCGCTAAATGGTCATATATTCCCCCGGCTGCCATTTTGTCGAGGCAAGTTTCTATGGCTTCTAAAGCAGTTGCGTTGTTGCTAAAGTGGTAATACCGCAACATAAAATCCCAACTACCCGGTAGCGGAAATTTAGGCGATTTTTTGTAGCCCCCTAGATCAAAGTCGATTTGTTTCTGCCACAGATCAAACATTTGATCTAAACTAGCGGCTGTATAACTGTTTGTTGAGGTATTGACTGCTACTTCGCCGCTTGAGGCAATCCCTTTGGTTATATCGGTAGCAGTTGCTTCAAGTTTGGGGCGATTGTTCTGATAGCTGTCTACAAAATAGTTTAAAAGTTTGAGCCATTGTTCTTTGGTATAATAAGTGCCGGCATAAAAAGGACGTCCGTCGGGCAGTGCTAAGGCATTTAGAGGCCAGCCGCCACGCTGATTGATTAATTGACAAGCGGTCATGTATACTTGGTCAACATCGGGTCGTTCTTCGCGGTCAATTTTGATACAAATAAAATGTTCGTTCATGATGCGGGCAACGGTGGTGTCTTCAAAACTTTCGTGTTCCATTACATGACACCAATGACAGGCGGCATAGCCAACGCTAATTAAGAGCATTTTCTGTTCTTTTTCCGCTTTTTCTAGTGTAGCAGCGTTCCAAGCATGCCAATTAACCGGATTGTGTGCATGTTGAAGCAAATACGGACTTGTTTCGTGTATCAAGGCATTGGTGTAAGGCTGTTCTTCGTTCGATAGCCTTGGTGTTTGTGCACAAGACCACAAACTGCTAATTAGTAGTATAAGGAAGCCAAGGGTTGCCCAATTTTTCATAAATGTGGTTGTGGTATGAATAGATGCTGTAATTTACAATTAATTGCTTGCTTTTGATTCAAAAATTCTAGAATTATCCAATACCAACCAAAAGCATAATAAAACACAAGGGTCCTAGATAGTTTAATCAGTTTAGAAAGCTGTGAATGTCTTTTATGGCTAAACCTGCGGCAGTATGGTCTTAAACAGTATGTTAAGGAATATTTAAAGGCTAAAAAAAAAGCTTATTATTTTCATAATGAAACAACTGAACTATTATTTTTTCAAAATGAAACAGGTTCAAAAAAGAAATAGTATTTCAAAATGAAACTCAACTATCTCAATTTGGGTTAATATTAGTTTTGTTTGCATTTGTAAAGTATTGATAAATAGTATAAAATGATTTTTGGCACAATCTTCCCATTAATGTAATTGTACTTAACTAAAACAAACCCCTGTTACCTAATAATATTTAAACCGTTACTCATGAAAACTTTAGCCCTCATTATTTTTACAACGCTTTCTTTTTTAGCAAACGCTCAAACTGCTTCTAACGATTCTGCAAAGAAACAAATTAAGCTTGAGAAAACAGAACAAGCCGATTTATTAGTATCTATACCAATGATCGGTAATATTACCTTAAAAAATTGTGATAAACAACTGCAAGAAGATTTGCAACCAATAACACTACTTAAAGTAGTA
Source organism: uncultured Aureispira sp. (assembly GCA_905480485.1). Lineage (GTDB taxonomy): Bacteria > Bacteroidota > Bacteroidia > Chitinophagales > Saprospiraceae > Aureispira. The sequence goes on along the minus strand of CAJQQM010000073.1, from coordinate 1,498 downwards.
GAGATTGACAGCATTCAATTTTATGAATTGGTCAATAGACAAATAGATGTTGCTGCGGCAATCGTAAAGAACGAAAAATAAATACAGCTCTGAAAACCACCCCCTCCCACAATTACAAAATATTATATAAAAAATCAATCGTCATGAAAACATTTTACAAAAACACCGATACTAGCAACAAAATTTCTATGAAAATCATGGAAGCACTAAAGCCTTTCCTTTTCGTTAAGAAAGTAAAAAAACAAGAAACACTAGTAATGGAAGGAGATACCTGTAACAAAATATATTTTGTTAGATCGGGTGCTGTAAAACAATACTATATTGGTGACGATGGTAAAGAATTTATTCAGAATTTTTATTTTGAAGGTAATATGGCCGCTTTATACAACTGTTTTTTAACGCAAAGTCCTGCTGATGCTTACCTTGAAGCAATAGAAGGTACCGAATTATGGGTTTTAAGCTATCACAATTTTCAGGCTATTAGCAGTGCAAAGCCTGAATTTACCAATCAACTTACGATCTGTATGTCTAGAATGAATGCCAATCGTATCAATTTATTGTTGATGAGTGATGGCTTATTACGCTACCAAAAGTTTTTGGAAAAAGAACCTGAAGTAACTCAAAGGGTACCACAATACATGATTGCATCTTACTTGGGTATGTCTCCCGAAACCTTAAGCCGCATCAGAAAACGCATGGCTGTCAAAAAAGCAGCTTAATTTGTCCTGAATTATACCAACCCTTAAAACAGTCCTGATACCCCACCTAACCATTTTTGAATAGAGTCCTGAAACCACCTAAACCCAAATCCACTACCCAAACTACACAACGACTTATACTTAGTTCTTTTCTTTTCAAAGGTGAATGTAACAATTCGCAAGCTGTCAGTTTTACTGACAGCTTTTTTTTTGTACCTTAAAGTTTGTTTTTTATTTGCATCAAAACAATTGTAAAAAACTATGAATATTGAATCATTTCGATTGTATTGTTTGTCAAAAGTAGCAGTGGAAGAAAGTTTGCCTTTTGGTCCTGATACGCTTGTTTTTAAAGTGATGGGTAAAGTTTTTGCTTTAACTGCGCTGGACAAAGCAGATTTTCATGTCAATCTTAAATGTGACCCCGAACGTTCAATAGAATTACGGGAACGTTATCCTGAAATTATTCCGGGATATCACATGAACAAAAAACATTGGAATACGGTCGATTTTGAAGGTTCATTAACTGCTTCAATGTTAAAAGAATTAGTTGATCATTCGTATGAATGCGTTTTGAAAGGGTTTTCCAAAAAACAAAAAGAGCGCTGGTCAGAAATGGCAAAAAAGAATTTATACTAGTCTTTGGGCTGTATAAGTAATATTATTTAATACTCATTTATTTAAGGAATGACTCTATGAGAAAAACATTACTGTTCAACCGTTCTTCATTCGAACATTTAATGCGGATGCAAGATTATATAGATGCTGTAGAAAAAGCACATTTACTACAGGCTCAAAATAAA
>CAJQQM010000072.1 GCA_905480485.1 uncultured Aureispira sp. | reverse complement strand
AGTATCTAAGGGGGTTGTTGCTATCGTTTGAGCGCCTCTATCAGGTGCAAATAGGTGGATTAGACTTCTTGCTACAGTCATTATTGTAAAAAGATAGAAAAGGTATAATGCTACTTTTCTGCCTTCATAATTGTTATTTATTTCTTTAGGTAAAACTTTCAGTATCTATTTTTTGATTGCAGCTAACGGTTCGCATAAATGCCGTGAGGGCGCATAGCCCTCATGAATATTTTATGCTTTGTTGTCAACTTTTATTCTTCCATTGCTTTATGCACTTTGAACATAATTGCAAGATTGTTTAAGAATGGTATAAAGTTATATGGTCCCATTTTTTTCTCAGTCCTGGGTATAGGATGGACTTCAATATTAGAGTTAATAGAAGCGATGTAGCTTACCATTTTCTCTCTCTCATCATCCGGTAAGCCGCCTCCAATTGCTACAAAATCAATTGAGTCGGTTGCTAAAATTTCTTTAATTCGCTCTTTCGAATTACTTGCGATGACATTCCTTCCATATCTTTTCCATTCTTCGACTAATACATCTAGTGTAGATTGTAATCGCCCTATTGCTAATATTCTTGGTTCCATTTGATGCTCTTTTTTACTTTGTTGATTTGTGGAGCAGGCCATTAAGGTTGTTCCAGTTAATATAATTATTATAAATTGTTTTATCATTAGATGTTATTTTTCAAATTCCATCGCTATTGGTTGCTCCAATAGTTTTGAGATAGGACATTTTGCACCAATTTTTAATAATCGATCTACTTGGGCGTCTGATAATGGATTTTCAAAATGTATTGCCTTAACTATTTTTTTGTGTGGCTTTCCTGATGAAAGAACGTCCTTCAATTTAACATCTACATTGATTTCACCAGTATTCCATCCTTTATTGTTCGCATACATTTTAATGGTTATCGCAGTACATGACGCTAAAGCGGAAAGTAAATACTGAGCAGGATTCGGGTATCTGTCCGCTCCACCAATTGATTTTGGTTCGTCCACCATAACCGTGTGATTGGTGGTTTTTATTTCTACTAAGTAATTCTCTGAACCAAGGGTGCCAGTTGCGTGCAAAGTGTCTTTCATGATTAATCCTCAATTTTGTTTAATGTATAACTCAAAGCTCCAGATGGGCATCTGTTAATTTGTTTTTTTAGCTCATCAGACGAAGCATTTTCAATTTTTATCCATGGGCGTTCTTTTGGATCATATACCTTTGGTAATGTTCGTACGCAAACGCCTGCATGAATACATTTTGACGTATCCCAATGGATCGTGATTTCCTCGTTTTGATATTGTTTTTTCATTTATGATTTTTTTAGAATTAAGTATCGTTTAAAATATGCTACTGACAGGGTTAAAAGCAGTAATATTAAATTGACTATAATTGGCTCTTCTCTGCCAATGTGCGTAATGATTGCACCTATCATTGTCAACGCTAATCCTAATGCAGCTAAAGGGATTAGAAATTTAAACTTTTTTAATACCATAGGTAATACCAAACCAAGTCCACCTAGCATTTCAAGAATACCTATTATTGTAATTTGAGTGTTAGAGAAATCTTTGGCCCAATCCATGTTTTCCATAAGAACCAGATCTTCATATGGTGTGAAAATTTTCATGGAACCAGCCATGATAAATGCTATAGCAGCAAGGATTTGTACAATCAAGATTGTTTTTCTAATATTCATTTTATTTGTTTTAAAAAATTATTTGATACAAATGTATGAACATAAAATTAGTCTTGCATTCACATAGATGAAGAAATGAAATTATTCTCCTTTAGTAATTTTACTGCGAATAGTGCTGAGTGTTTGAGGCATTACACCTATATAAGATGCTATCATTTTTTGAGGGACACGATTCGGATGTTCAGGATATATTTCCAAAAAACATTTATAACGATCAATGGCAGGAGGTCCAAGTAGCATGAGTGTTTGTTGTTGCAATTTTGCCATGTTTCGCCATAGCTTTTGCATGTTTTTTAGCAACTGCTCTTTTGAAAGATTCGCTTCATCAACATGATTTTTTTTCAAAAGAATGACTTCTGAATCCTCAAGGCAATCAATATATAATTTGGTAGGCTCATTCAATTCGACTGCTTCAATAACACCTGTTATCCAATCCTCTGAAGCAAACATCTATATATGCTCATTTCCATTACTGTCAATAAAATAACTTCTAATTAGGCCCTTTTTTACATAGATTGCACTAGCCTTTTGTCAAAAAACTTTATTTTGAACAAGAATTGTTGTCATCTAAAAAATTTAAAGTACATGAAAGTTAACTTTTTGTATGCGTTATCACTATTTTTTTTTATTGGATTAATACTACAATCTGCTTCTTCTGGAAGAGCTGCTAATGGAGAAATGGATGCTACAGGTTCGCCTCTTGGTCAAGGGGATTGTGGTAATGTTTATTGTCATGGAACGGGTGGTGGTAATGCAACTTTTACTAACCCTACGGTATCTGTTCAAATTAAAGATGCATCAGGTGCCGTTATATCAAGCTATATTCCTGATTCTGTTTATACTTTTGAATTAACTGTAACATGTGGAGGTAGTCCTGCTGGTTTTGGTGTTCAATCTGTTGTCCTGGATTCTTCAAATAATAGAGCAGGAGACTTTCTTTCTGTAACAACTGCAAACACACAAATTTCAACTGTTTCTAGCGGTGTTCAATATTTAGAACAAAACGGGATTAGTACTTCAGGGTTTTTTAGCGGTTCCTGGAAAGCGCCATCTTCTGGAACGGGCAATGTGATGGTTTATGCACGAGGCTTAGCTGTTAATAATTCCGGTAATTATACAGGCGATCAATCCACTCCTTCTGTACAGAACATCCTCGCAGAAAGTACACTAACTTCTATTCAGAAAGTAAAATCAAGGGAGACTACTTTTGAGATTTTCCCTATCCCCAATGATGGGAAATTTTATATTGCTAATAAAGGAATACCAGCGGATATTTCAATTCGTATTTTTGATATGTTAGGTGCGCAGGTGTATTCAGAATCTGTATTTATAGCAAGAGGAAATCAACACAGTATCTATGTTAACGGATTATTAAAGGGGGTATATTCTGTCCAAATAAAACGTTTTGATAGTATTGAATCTAAATTAATTCAAATAAAATAATAGACATTTTTCCAAAAGTAGAGAGTTTTCATTTTTAGGGCAAATAACCCGTAAATATCATATTTATCAGGAATAATGCTTGCGATTGATTTACCTTTCTATTTGCTGTTTAAGACGCTTTTATAACTTTCAAATAATGAACTTGGACATCATTAATTTTTAGTGCTACAAAGTAATGCCCAGGATTAATATTCGAATCAGGTCTCCATTCGGCTGTAAATTTCTCCGGTTTAAGGTGTAACTCTTCCAAAACAGCCACCAAGCGACCTTGAATGTCAAACACCTCGATGCTAACTTTGGCTTGCTGAAAAACACCATAATTAATTTGAATAAAATCTGTAAATGGGTTTGGATGTATTTTATAAATCATACCCAGCGTTGAACGCATTTCTTCAATTCCAACAGGAGTACCATTGCCATCTATAACAATGTCCCAGGTTGCTTCTTTTTGCCCCAAACTGTTGGTGGTTACCGGTACAATTCGATTGGATGAATCAAAGGTTCCACTTGAAATAGAGGCTGCAGCGTCACTAGGGATATCTGAATCACCTTGGAAATAAAGTTGAGTAGTCAGAAGCGGGTATCCAGGAGGGGTGATTTTAAAATGGATATGAGCGGGGCGATAGCTGTTTCCATTTAAATATTTGCCAGGATATATAGTTTCGAACAAATAAAAACCTTGATTGTTACTAGTGGTTTTGCCTCTGAGATTGAATCCTGTATTATCGTATGTGCCAGCATCGTCTGCATGCCAAATATCAAGAATAGCCCCTGCAATATATTCAGTACAATCGAGGTTGTGCACCCAACCACTTATGGTCAACCTAGTTCCGGGTTCATTTGCCAAAGCAAGTTGATTGTTTAAAATTGTAGGGGCATTAGTCGAATAAAAAGGCCCTTGTCCATAATAATCTAGGGTTGTTGGATCGCAACTTACAGGAGGCTGGCTTACACTTTTTGAATTCAATTCAGCTTTTACCATATTAGGTAAAGTTAGGGCAGTTAATGCCATCAAGGAAGTGTTTTTTAGAAATTGACGCCTATCTTTTTTCATTCATTTTTGTTTTATAAATGACATATAACGTTTGAATACACGAAGTGCCACAGGTGATACGACATTAAATATAGCCAATCCCTAGAGCAAAATCGCAGATTTTGCTAGTAATTTTATCACTAAATCTGGCAAAATCTGTGATTTTGCGGGGCTAGAGGGATGCACTCATTTTAGCCCCTGCAAATCGTGAGGATGGAAATATATAAATAGTTAGGCACCGTTTTGTTTTATTTCAAATTCAAGTTTTAATTCGCCTAGACTTTTTAATGAAGTTTTCAAATCTATCTCTCTTGATGGGTATATAATGGCTTACTATCTAACATTTTATCAAGAGCTAGTTTTGATTACCTTAGCCCTAAATTGGGATTGTTTGCTTTTAATAATTGCACAAATTTAATAGGAGATTGATATTTCTCCATAAAGTATTTACTTACAATAGTATTCATAATTTAATTTTAATCTTTTAATAACCGTGAATCTCTAAAGTTATTTCTTTCTTCCTTAACGAATTTAAAAGGGACAACTTTTAACGACTGTAATGATTTTGGCTATTTCATGAGTATAGCAACCTTTTAGACTTTGCTATCGTCCTAATAAGTAATCAAATCTAAATATGAAAAATCAAAAAGTCAAACTGCTTCTATTAACTAGCATTGCATTAATTTTTACATTTTGCAGTAAAGAAACTATCACTCCTAATAGCAAATTTTCTTTAGCAGGTGTGTACAAAAGTGATTCTATATATGCGGAAATTAGTCATGTTATAGACCTTCAATATAGTATCACATTTTATATTGACTCTGCTTTAACCCAACAAGAAACGAGTTATACATTTGAATTAGCAACACCAATAGAGGACTGTAGTAATTATATCAATGTTTATGAACCTGAGATTTCTAGAGTTTATGCTTTGACTCTTGATAATTGCATAAATCTTGAGTTTGAAGATGCCCATCGTTTTGGAATTGCATCTGGTTGGATTACGGACTATAGTTTTATTGGAATCAAAATATGAACTAATAATATTTGACTTTTTAAAATTTTGAGAGTTTATTTCCATTTAATGGTGCCTAACGTTCTGTGTATGGACAGTAGGGCAGGTTATAAGGAATTCACTTTCAGTTTAACATTGAGCCAAAACAAACGTTTTTACTTTTAATTTCACTAAACGTTAAAACTTTGTTTTGGCCTTGTCTGATCAAAGAACAGGACTTTCGATTTATCTCTAAATGCCCTATTGGCTATACACCTTGTTGGCAGTAGTAAATATTTTTTCTAATTTTAATCCATTTTGTCCACATGAGTAAGTGCAATACCGATGACAATTCCTGGAATAATAAGAGACATAATGGTCCAAACTCCCATTTCTAATAGAACTACTTGATTCAAAGCAACAAATCCAGTGTATGTATGTGCAGCCCATTTTTTCATTTTCCAAAGCCCAATCATACAGACTAATCCGAGTACTGCTGAAAGTCCTAAATAAGGAGGGTACCAACTCCCAATTTGTCCAGCGATATCTGAAAAAATCAGTGGAATAGTAAAAACTGCTCCAATAAATCCAATTACACAAATCACTGTAATTGCTGTTGGTCTTTTTTTACTATATGGGTTTTCGTTTGTTTGATCTAAAATTTCTTGTTGGT